>SBBU01000003.1 GCA_005239585.1 Planctomycetaceae bacterium | reverse complement strand
CCCTGCCGATATGGCTGGAAAATTTACTCTGCTTAGCGAATATCCATGGGGAATATCTATCTTGGAGCTGGCTTGTTTGATTTGTTTGTCATCTTTTAAGACCTGTGCTGTCAGATTTGCTGTGATGTTATCGCTATTTGTAGAGTTTATTTCAATCCCAAAATCGAGCTTTTCGTTGTCATAAAAGATGCGAGCTGCGTCGCTGACCTCCTCCTGAATACTCACGAGTGGTTTGGATTCGGGTGTTATGCTGCAACCATTTACAGAGAATAGAAGCAACATTGCAATTAAGATGGCATTATGCCTGGTTTCGCCTTTCATAGATTTATCTCCTAAATATTGATCTCTTGTCATTGGATACTTGGTTATTGGCATACAATGCCATAGAGTAGGGAGAAAATCAACCCTATGACCCTGTCCAGGATGTTTCTGAACTCGGAGACACTAAAGTAAATTGGGTCGAGAGTCGATTAAATATTAGGACGATGGGGCTTAGGGTCGGAGAAAGTGTGAGTTCATCTTTACGAAAGAACGTTTCATTTCTATCTTTTAAACATGCTCTGCGTACAATGGCGGAAAACGGGATTAAACTCGTCAAGATAATAAGAGACTCGTCACGCATAGATATAAAGGCATAGGTTATGAAAGTTGGGCCTATTTCGGGCGGTCAAATAGATCCTATAGTTCGTATAACCACTCAGAAGAAAAACCAGGGCGATAAAGACAATAAAGTTTTAGACCTGAATCAGGAACTTGAAAAAGAAAAGGGCAAGGCAATCCTAAGGCTTATGGGAAAGGGAAATCACGTCGATACGCAGGCATAGGTTTAAAAAGTATTCAGACAACCAGCATTAGGCCCCAAGGTATGCGTCCTGAACTCTCTTGTCATTAAGCAATTCGCAGGCTGGGCCCTGAATTGTTAGAGTCCCTGTCTCTATGACATATCCTCTGTTAGCAAGTTTCAATGCCATTTTAGCATTCTGTTCCACGAGCATGATGGTAACTCCCTGCTGATTTAGCTCTTTCAGCACCGAAAAGATTTTTGTAACCAGCATGGGAGCTAGTCCGAGAGACGGCTCATCAAGAAGGAGTAATTTAGGTTTTGCCATGAGTGCACGCCCAATGGCAAGCATCTGTTGTTCTCCTCCCGATAAAGTCCCGCCTTTTTGATTGCTGCGTTCTTTAAGAATAGGGAAGAGAGCAAAGACCCTCTCATAATCTTCATTTAAATTTTTTCTATCTTTCCTTGTATAAGCGCCCATATTGAGATTTTCTAATACAGTCAGTTGCGGAAATATTTTTCTCCCTTCGGGGGCTTGGGAGATCCCCAATTCTACAATCTGATGCGGCAGGTTTTTTTTCAATGGTGTTCCATTAAATAATATTTCACCTTTGTGCAGTTTGTTAAACCCCGAAACAGTCATTAATAAAGTTGTCTTGCCGGCCCCATTTGCTCCAATTAATGTGACAATCTCGCCTTGGTTTACAGTAAGTGATACACCCTTTAATACCTCAATCTGGCCGTACCCAGTGTGGATGTCTTTAATTTCTAGTACAGGCATAGCTATTATTCAACCTCCTCTTTGCCAAGATATGCCTCTAATACGGCCGGGTTTTTCTGAATCTCCTGAGGAGAGCCCTCTGCGATTTTTACACCGTGGTCCAATACTGCAATATTGTCAGAGATCCCCATTACAACTTTCATGTGATGTTCAATCAACAGTATTGTAGTGCCCTTGTCTCTGATCTTTTTAATGAGAACCATAAGATCTCTTGATTCTGTGGGGTTCATGCCGGCTGCCGGTTCATCCAGAAGCAATAGTTTGGGATTGGTAGCAAGTGCACGGGCAATTTCTAGTCTCCTTTGCTCACCGTAAGGGAGATTTTTTGCTATCATTCCGGATTTTTTTTCCAGCCCTACAAACTCAAGGAGCTCCATTGCTTTTTTCTCAGCCTCGATTTCTTCCCTTTTGACACCAATTCTAAGGGCCATTCTCCATAAAGGGGTTTTAGACTTGATCTCAATGGCAACGACTACGTTTTCTAGAACTGCCATCTCTTTAAAAAGTCTAATGTTCTGAAAGGTTCTTGAAATCCCATAACTCGCAATAGTATCTGGGGTACGCCTTGATCGGCGCCAGATAAGCCATGTTCCAATCAATCCAATGATAGAGCCGACAACAAAGGCAACGATTACAAGTACAATCCGTTCTCCTAGATAGCTGGACATATCACTAAAGGCCTTGCCCCAGTTAAAAGCCGTAGGGGAGTAATTATCGATAAAACCTGCCTTCCATAACCCTTCTAAGGTGAGGACGAGAGCTGCTGCAATTCCTGTTAGAATTGAGATCAGAATGAATGAGCAAAGAGTTTTGGTCGTAAAGGGGCGCCTCATATCTGAATTATAAAAGTAGATATCTCCTGCTGTAGGTTCATATAATCCGGTTATTGCATTGAATACTGTTGTCTTGCCTGCTCCATTAGGACCAATAATTGAAAAAATCTCTCTCTCTTTTACATCAAGGTCAACCTTGCTGACGGCAGTCAAACCGCCAAATTGAATCGTAAGATTCCTTGTTGTAAGTACAGACATTACTGAGCTCCTCTATTTGGTTTTTCTGCCTCGCCCGTTAATTCCGCCTTTAACCTGCTCGATGGAAGGATCCCTTCCCTGCGATATCGAGTCATTAGAACCAGCACGAGGCCAAAT
>SBBU01000350.1 GCA_005239585.1 Planctomycetaceae bacterium | reverse complement strand
TGGTAGAAAGACCTTTTTTCAAAAATATACGCTTCTGCGACTTGCTAAACAAGGTTTTGTAAGCTATCATAATTGCATTGACGCCCGTTTCAGGTTAATGTTTTTACGGCAGAGAGCCTAATATTCTGATCTGTATCTTTCAGGCATTTTAGTACTGTAGATAAAGCGCTTTTGATCGCCTGAAATTCAATAACTGTTAATATTCCAGGTCTTGCTGTGCTGTCGATTTTATTATCTTCTACAAGCTCGATGAGTTTTTTTGCGCCTTCCTTGGGTCCTAGCAAATCATACAATGAGTAGACAAGGCTATAGCCATTTGTGTCGTTAGGGAGCAGCTTTATTATTTCAGCTGCACATTCTTTATGTTTGAAAAATGCCAATGTGTGAGCCGCCTCGGTTCGATTGGGATATTGCGCTTTTTCATTCCGTAAGAGATCCATCAATTTTGGAATTGCTTCCCTGATTTCCAGCTCTTTGATAGTGTGACAGATAGTAACAATGTTGGAGGTGTATTTATAGTCATCTAAAGCCTTTAAAATTTCCGGGACAGCATCCTTGATTTTCAAAAGACCTGCTGCCTTAATTGCACCCAAATATACAGAATTGTTGGTTTTCTTGCCTTTTAAGATCTCAAGAATTTCCTTTTCAAGCCCTGTAATCCCGAGTCTACCTGTCAAATCTAGTGCATCTGCTATAATTAGCGGGTCTGTGTGCTGTAAAAGTTTGTGTAACTCTGTGTTGATCTCTTTTGAACCGATTGACTCCAGCGCTTCCTTGATAACGCGACGCATTTCTCCTTTGGATGTCCCAAGGAGTTGAATCAATTTTAGTGCGGCCTCTTTTGTCCTGAATATTCCCAGTGTGGTTACTGCATTCTTTTGAACAGCTTCAGATTCATTTAAAAAGCCCAGTACGATATTGACTCGTTCATGGAGATTTTTATATCTGATAGCAAGAATTATATTTATTTTTAGATTTTCATCTGTTGCTCCCGATGCGAACCAATCAATTAAGGTTAGCCAATCAGATTTGGAAAAATTGCTCCCTATTTTGTCGAGTAAACCATCTGGATTTATAACTTCGTAATTTAGACGTTCATTGATGCGTCTTCTGGGCAGTCCTGCTAAGTCTTGGAAAAGAGCAAGGCGCACTGTTGGATCTTTGCTTACAAAACTATTCAGGTATCCGCCCTCCATGAGCTCATGTAGATTTTTTTCTCCAAATATGGTCACGATTTTTTTGCCGATGGAACGGCGAAACTCGATTGCTTTTAGGATCTTGTCGCATCTGTACATGACTTCTTCATTTTTCTCTTTCCTGGCCTTTTCCAACAGGATCTCAACCTGCCTTGTAACATCTTCGTTTTCCCATAACATAACCAATTTTATTGTGGCCTCATTCCTAATTTTAAGATCATCCTCATTTAGATCCTTAAGATAAGATTCCACTTGCTCTTGTGGAGCCCCACTGCTTGACAGCTGTGGCTCCTGTTTCTTCGGTGGGCCGCCCGATTGGGCGAGTTTCGCCTTCGGCGAGGCGACATCCGCCGAAGCAGGAAACGATTTGCATTCAGCCACGCATTCACAGGCGTGGCTTCCTGCGGAGGCGGATGTAGGATGTACTGGGAGCAAGGCCAATAGCATTATGACCCACCTATTTTTCATGTACCCTAACATTTCTCTACTATTTGACGTTTTACAGAGAGCAATCGTTTGACAGCAAAAAATGATACTCGCTAGCCCCGCTTCCGCAGTTGCCCCGTAATCGGGGCACTGACGCCCCTAGAAAGGCCTCGAGAAAATACGCGGAACAGTCTTGTAGTGACGACTTTTCATAGTCATTATTTGCCTCCTAATATAGGCCGCAGCCAGTCCTTCTGAGGAAGGACTGGCTGCGGAGCGGGGCAAGGACAAAAGCCAGACAATGCCGCGAATCAATACAAATCCTGTTTGTGCTGAAGATAATATTGGCCATATTGAGGAGCAAAGTGCGGTGCCGAAGGGAGACTCTCTAACTCGATTTCAATACAAGAATGTACCCACTAAGCGCCCTACGCTCTTTTAGGGGCGTGGTAGGCAAATAGAATTGTTGTCCATCGTGGTGGAACTGCAATGGGGCCACCGGCGTGCTTCCTCCTAGCTTATCTTTAAGAGCCTCAACTATGGGGGGAGGGAGAGATCCCTTTACATCGTCGCCAGAAGTTACTTTGCTCAATAAGGGGAAGACCTCCGTGACTTTTTTCGTGACAAAGATAATCGTTCCCTCCTGATTTATCCCAATTATCGGGACAGGAATTTGTTCTGACATTCCCCTGAACAGTTCCAGAGATTGCTTCTGCCTCTCAACAACTTTTTGTAAATGATTGTTCAACTTGTTCATTTCTTCATTCTGAGATTTGATTTGTGAGATGAGATCGTGATTTTGCTGAATAAGATCATATTGTGCCAGGCATTGTCGGACGGATACTTTAAGTTCTTCATCACCCCAAGGTTTCGTTAGGAAACGGAAAACCGCTCCCTTGTTGATTGCTTCAAGGACTGCTTGCAGATCCGCATAGCCCGAAAGGATGACGCGCACGGTGTTGGGAAATCTCTGCTTCACGGCATAGAGGAATTCTGTTCCGGTCATGCCGGGCATCATGTAATCGGAAATTACAACATGGACGGGTTGATTTTCGAGGACAGAGAGTCCATCCTTTGCACTCATGGCTGTAAGCAGCTTATAATCCTCGTTCCGAAAGAGACGTTTCAAAGAACTGAGGATGTTGGCTTCATCATCAACACAAAGAATTGTTCTCTCACTCATTTGTTGCTTTACCAAACGGCAAACGAATCGTGAACGTCGTCCCTCCTTCCTCCCTACTTGTTGCCTCTATTGTCCCTTTGTGTCTCTGAATGATCCTATAAGAAATGGCGAGTCCCAATCCTGTCCCTATCCCTGTCGGTTTGGTAGTGAAAAATGGTGTAAACAGCTTTGGTAGATTCTCGGGTGGAATCCCCACCCCCGTGTCTGAAATCCGAATCACAACATGTGTATCGGTCGCCTCCGTCTCGATGAAGATATCACCTTTTTCGGGAATAGCCTGAGCAGCATTGACCAGAAGGTTCGCGAAAACCTGGTTGAGCTGTCCCGGGTAGCAGGAGACGGGTGGAATCTCTCCAAAATTTTTATGAACCTCGCATCGGTACTTGATTTCGTTCCTGACAAGCTTGAGAGTCGTTTCGATATTCTCGTTGATGTTAACCTCCTTGGGCTCGGCATCATCCGCTCTTGCAAAACTCTTTAATCCTTCGACGATTTCTTTGATACAAAGCATTCCATCCTGGCACTCTGTAAGAAGCTGTCCGGTATCGTCCAACAAATTTTGAAGACTCTCCTTCTTTTGCATCTGATCGATTTGCTCCATGATTTTCTGGCAATCTGAGTTGTTTCCTGCTTTTACCGCTGCGCTCAGCTTGTCATATTGGAACAGGAGCTCCCGATAGGTGGTCATGTAATCAGAAAAGGCACGGAGATTGCTGAGAACAAAGGCAACCGGATTGTTTATCTCGTGAGCAACGCCAGCGGCGAGTTGTCCCAGCGAGGCCATCTTTTCAGACTGTACCAATTGAAGCTGGCATTTATGGAGCTGCCTTTTCGTTTCCTCCAGCGTTTTAACGTCTTTCTCCTGCCCTTCATTTTTTTGAGGTTGCTCTTTCATAATTTTTTGTAACACCTATCAAATCTCGATATAAAAAACAAGCTTCTTAGGGAGAAAAAAATCCTGTAAGACTTTAAAGTGGTAAAGATCTTTATGACAGTCTTTGAAATGGAAAGAAATTTTAGCCAAGGTAGAAAAACCTTTTGGAAATTAGTTGGTATTGATCTGTTTTCATGGGGTATTACCTCGATAACCTTTGTCCTGTGACTTGACATGATTGGAACCTCCGCAAGACGGACAATACTTCCATCCATCCACAAGACGGGTGGAGCACTTGTCGCATATAAGGCGAACAACAAAACCACATGCTGGACATATGTTAAAGGAGGGATCCAGAACAGCTTTACAGCCCAGACATGGTCGATTTGGAGAGAGACGAGGTCCAAGGACACGCAGAATCTCTTCCAAGGTTGTCTGTCCACGGTGTACCTTCACCATCGCGTCTTCAAAGAGACTCTTCATACCGTTATTCTTTGCAACTTCTGCTAGCTCTGATTCACGGGCACCCGCAACGATTCGTTCCCGTAGGTCGTCAGTCATTATGAGGACTTCGAAAATTCCTACTCGGCCTAAATAGCCGGTCCCACGACAACGATTACACCCCGTACCGCGTTGCTGCGTACTGACCTCGTCGGCAGAGAGGCTTAACAAACGTAGTTCCTCTGTATCGGCTTTCACAAGACGGTGGCACCAAGGGCAAGTGGAACGGAGCAATCGTTGTGCAACTACGCACTCCAGACCCGAGGCGATTAAAAAGCGTGCGACGTCAATATCCACCAAGCGGGTAATTGCTGAAACCGCGTTGTTGGTATGAAGTGTGGAGAAGACCAAGTGGCCCGTCATGGAGGCCTGGAAAGCAGTTCGGGCTGTCTCCATGTCACGCATCTCGCCAATGAGAATAACATCCGGATCCTGACGCAGCATCGAGCGAAGTGCTACCGGGAAGGTTAGCCCCACTTTCTCGTTAATATGTACCTGAGATGCTCCTTCCATATAATACTCGACTGGGTCTTCAATCGTACCGTAGTTACGGGAGGGGCTTTGATGCTCGCGCAGTAGCGAATAAAGTGTGGTCGTTTTGCCGGCGCCAGTGGGACCAGTGCAGATAATAATTCCCTGAGGTTTGTGAGCGACGACACGGACTTGTTTTAGATTTTCCTCTTCCAACCCCAGATCCTCAATTTGCTTAATAGCGGCACCACGGTCCAGCAATCGAAGTACTGCCTTTTCCCCGTAGAGCGTAGGGATTATTGAGACCCTGAGATCAACCAATCGCGCCATTGAACTCAACGTAATGCGTCCATCCTGTGGTTTACGCCTCTCAGTAATATCCAGCTTGGCTAGGATTTTGATTCGTGAGGTAATGCCGTTATGAATCTCTGCCGGTAGCTGCATACGTTCGCTAAGCAGTCCATCGACCCGGAAGCGAACTAGGGTATTCTTAAGTTTTGGTTCGATATGGATATCGCTGGCACCTCGGTTCAGCGCCTCTGCAAACATTGCGTTTACAATTCGTACTACCGACGGGATCTCAGAAGAGCGTAACAACTCACTGACATCTGCGTCTTCCTCTTCCTCGATTTCAACGTCGATATCTGTATCGATCGGATCTCTCGGCCTTTCCACAGTGGTACGAGCTACTCCGTATACTTGTTCGATCTTCTTTTCTATCTGCGAACCCGTTGCTAGAACCACTTTGATCCGGAGACCGGTGACCAATTCAAGGTTATCCCTTTTAAGAATATCTGAGGGGTCAGCCATGGCGATGGTCAGTTCTTGACCATTTAATTTCAATGGTAGGAGCAGGTTCTCTCGGCAGAATTCAGCAGGCAGAAGTACTGCAATGGCCGGAGAAGCCTGAACTTCACTCAGGTCAGCGACTTTAATTTTTAAGGATTCTTGAAGCATATCCATAAGAAGGCGTTCATTGGCCATACCCTTGCGAAGCAATACACTATACATCAGATCGGACGTCTTACGATGCTCGCTCACAGCTTCATCATGCTGTTTTTTGGTGATTTTCTTATGACGTAAAAGAAGACTTGCCAACAACAAACTTTCCTGGCGAAAGAGGGATGAAAAAGACTTGATTCGCTCTTCTTGTTGGAGATTTTGTGCACGCAGGGCGCGTACTTCTTTCTGGAGACGATATTGATCCAGCCCTCGTGCTACCGTAACCCGCAGATCCTCGTCGATCCATGGCTTTGTCAGAAATTTGAATACCGCACCACTCTCGACTGCCCCCATAATCGACTGGACGTCAGCATAGCCGGTAAGCATAAGCCGTATTGTCTCAGGCCATTTCTGGCGTATGGCGGTCAAGAGCTCAGCTCCGGTCATGCCCGTCATCCGGTGGTCGCTTAAAATAAGTTGTACGGGCTCTTTCTCAAGAAGTTGGAGCGCTTCTGCTCCATTGGATGCTGTCAAGATCCGGTACGATTCATTTCTAAAGACCCGCTTGAGAGCGGAGAGTACACTGGGTTCATCATCTACAAAAAGGAGGGTAAATGGTTGCTGCTCTGTTACGGTGGGTTGCTTTGAGGGATCTTTCTCCAGAGGAACTTGTTCTGAAGTTTGCCCTAGGAAACGACCTGCAAGCGTCATATCTTATTGACCTCCTGTTTTGCTAGGGGTATTCTGAGACGTGCTATAGTACCATTATTCGGAGGACATTCTAGTGCCAAGGTTCCTCCATGGGCTAATATGACGTCCCTCGCTACGGTGAGACCCAGTCCTTTTCCCTTATTGACGTCCTTGGTGGTGAAGAAGGGATCAAAGACCTTCCCCATGATTTCAGGCGGAATTCCTGGACCACTGTCGTGAATGAGGATAACAACAAAGTTGTCCTCAACGAGGGTCGTGATACGGATCCGCCCTTGGTTCTGCACCGCGTCGCTCGCGTTCTCTAACAGATGTAACAACGCTAAACCAAGATGTTGCCCGTCACCGGTCGTTCGCGGCAGTGCCCCGTAATCTTTTTCAATTAGTATCCCCTTTGGGAACTCTATTCGCCTGAGTACTCTGTCAATCTCTACGTTGAGATCCAGCTCAGTTTTTCCTTGATCGAACATATGAGAGAAACCGCTCAAATCCCGCACGATTTCCGCGGCACGATCTGTCATTTCCTTGGATTCGCGCAGGATCTGCATAATTTCTCCTTTATCAGGAATCGTTTCTAAGAGAACTTGCAGATTGCTGCGTACACAGGCCAACGGAGTATTCAGTTCGTGAGCCACTCCAGCCGCAAGTCGGCTTATGGCAGCTACCTTCTCTTCACGTGCTAGGCGGGTATGCGCCTCGTCTAGCTCACGCGTACGGACACGTACCTGCTCTTCAAGGGAAAGCGTCAGTTCCTGAAGCTTCCGATTGTTATCTACTAACTGCTCATAGTTATCTGTAGTTGTTGCCCGATAAACAGAAGCCATTTGGAATCGACGGTAAGCAATGTCTAGGAGTTTCATCACCATCTTCGCAACATCCTCAGCTCCTTTAGCCTTGACGCGGACGGTCCCAACAGGCTCCGCTTCAATGTGGATAGGCAAGACCGTCTCTGTTGTTTTATGATCGGTCGTCTTTCCAAATTCCTTTATGAGGTTATCGTGTCTGTCGTACACGGAGATGCACC
>SBBU01000303.1 GCA_005239585.1 Planctomycetaceae bacterium | reverse complement strand
TTTGAGCCAATATCCTTTGAAAGTGCCCGCAAAAACATCATGCAATTCAGTTTTGTTCCTTGATCTATTTTTACGAACAGTGAATCTTTTCTTGATACACTTATCTCCATCCATGAACCACGCTCTGGAACTATAGAGCATGAATGTATTTTTTTGTCTGCTAATCTATCCTCTACAAAATCTATTCCAGATGCCCTGTGAAGCTGGATTACTACAATTCTCTCAACACCATTTACGATAAAATACCCGCCTCCAAGCATAAGTGGTATGTCACCCATGTATACTTCATCTTCAATTACCCCATCAGGCCTCACAAGACGCAATCTCAACTTGAATGGTCCAGCGTAGCTAAGTCCCAAGACTTTACACTCCTCAGGAGTATACCTTGGTTGGCCAATCTCATATGAGACATATTCAAGAGAAGTAGACTGGTCATAGCTCCTTACAGGATATGTTTCCTTGAGGATTCCTTGCAGTCCCTGATCTTTTCTCTTCTCGTGTGGAACGTCATATTGCAAAAATCTCTCGTATGCATCCGGGAGTATTTTGCAAAGACTCGGGACTACAAAAGGCACTTTGATACGTGAGAAATCTAATATTTGTGTCATATTCTCCACATCAAAATAATAGTAAAGAGATTGTCATTTCGTTCCTAATAGTAACAGAATACCCAAATGGCAACCCTTCGGCCCACCTGCAGGGACAAAAGGTATGGCTGATTCCCAAAATGGGAATGTTTTCGGCCAGCATCTATCCTTTTCTTACTTTATTTCAACTTGGGCACCAGTAGCCTCAAGCTCTTTCTTGATCTTGTCAGCCTCTTCTTTTGCTACACCCTCTTTAATAGCCTTCGGGGCGCCTTCGACCAAGTCCTTTGCCTCTTTAAGACCAAGATTAGCAACAAGTGTCCTGACAGCCTTGATAACCTGTAGCTTATTTGCGCCGGCATTCTTTAAAATGACATCAAATGTCGACTTTTCTTCTGCCTGCGGTGCAGCCTGTGCAGTTGCAGGTCCTGCTGCTACAGCAACAGCCTGTGCACTAACGCCAAACTTAGTCTCAAGGGCCTTGACTGCCGATGAAAGCCAGAGGACATTTTGGCTGGCTATGAACTCAGTAAGGAACGCAGCCTTGTCCTCATCACTGAGCTTGTTCACCTGCGTAACCAGTTCTTTTAGATCTGCCATGGTACTCTCCTTTCAGAAAACTAGGTTTTTTTCTGTTCAATAGCTTTTAGAGTCATTAAGAACTTTACAATCATCTGATTAAGAACGGTAACAAATCCTGATGTTGAAGCCCCAAGCTGAAATACTAATGTAGCAATGAGTTCCTGCTTTGTAGGCAGCAAAGCGAGCGCTACAAGCTGTTTTTTATCCATCATCTTACCTTCAACATAGCCTTCTCTTATCTGCACGACCTTGTTCTTTTCAGTAAATGCAACAAGCCTCTTCGATATCATTACCGGGTCATTACCACAGACAACCATCGTCATTTCCTTGATTTTAGCCGACAGCTCTTTTAGACCTATTTTTTCAAGAGAGATCTTTGCAAGAGAATTCCGGCAAACACTGGACCAAATGCCATCCTGCTTGAAAAGCTTTCTAAGCTCATTAGACTGATTTGACTTTAACTTCCTATAGTCAACAAGGAAGAAGTTATTATTATTCTTAAACCTCTTGACAAGGTTATCAACCATCAATTCTCTTACGATTCTTTGTCTTCCCATATTCTTTCTAACAAGGAGCAAGGTCAAGCCTTAGACCCGGCGACATTGTGGATTTAATAGTACACGACACTATATAGTGTCCTTTTACAGTTGAAGGCCTGAGTGACTTTATATGTTCAAAGTAGCTATTAAAGTTCTCTATAATTTTGTTTTCATCAAACGAGAGCTTTCCAATAGGGGCCTGAACATTACCTGCGGCATCTGTACGGAACTCGATTTTTCCTGCCTTAAATTCCTTTACAGCCTGTGCAACTTCGGTTGTTAGTGTCCCTGATTTTTGAGAAGGCATCTTCCCTTTGGGGCCCAGGACCTTACCAAGCTTGCTGACAAATTTCATTGTTCTTGGTAATGCAATAACAACATCAAAGTCATCCCAGCCCTCCTGGATCTTTTTTGCAATGTCCTCCGTCCCTATAGCGTCAGCCCCTGCAGCTTTGGCCTGCTCTCCCTCTTCTCCGTCTGCAATAACAATAACTTTCTTCTGTTTCCCAATGCCGTTTGGAAGCGACAGCGTCCCTCTTATCATCTGATCCGATTTCTTTGGATCCACATTAAGTTTCATAGCCACTTCAATAGTTTCATCGAACTTTGCAGCTTTGACAGATTTTAAGACCTTTACTGCCTCGCTGACTGGGTACTTGTCAGGCTTTACCTTCTCTGCACAAAGTTTATATCTTTTACTTCTCATTCCACTATCCTTATACCCATATTCCTAGCTGTTCCTTCGACCATTTTGACAGCAGCAGCCATATCAGTAGTATTCAGGTCTCTCAGCTTTGTCTTTGCGATCTGTTCCACGACCTTCTTTGAGACTTGGCCTACCTTTTCAGTAGAAGACTTGGGTGAACCCTTTATTATTCCCGCTGCCTGTTTGAGTAAAAATGAGGCAGGAGGAGTTTTTATTTCAATGTCAAATGATCTATCGGTGTATATCGTAATTACAGCAGGGATCAAGACACCCGGCTGATTTTTTGTCATATCATTAAAGCGTTTCACAAACTCACCCGGTGAAAGTCCGTGCTGACCCAAAGTCGGGCCTACCGGAGGGGCAGGCGTAGCCTGACCACCGGGACACATCACCTTTACTCTTGCTTTCATTTCCTTTTTCGCAGCCATAATTATTTAGATCCTTTCAAGTTGCCAGTATTCTAATTCAACCTTTGTGGGTCTTCCAAAGATTGTCATAGCTACATTAACAAGACCCTTTTGCTCGTTGATTTCTTCCACTTGGCCTTCAAAATTTTCGAATGGACCTTCTTTAACCCGAACAATATCACCCTTATGAAACTCGACTTTAACCTGAGGTTTTACAGCATCAGGTGACTGGCTAGCGGTCATAATCATTTTCTGTGCCTCATGCTCATGCAATGGTACAGGCTCCTTTAAGCCTAAAAAATCGCCAACTCCCGGGACTTGGCGTACTGCAAGCCAGCTTTGCTCTGTCATATCCATATTAATCATTATGTAGCCGGGAAAAAGTTTCTTTTCAGTAATTGTTCTTTTACCGCCCTTAATCTCAGTAATTCTTTCAGTAGGTATAATTACTTCCTTTATCGCCTCTGACATCCCAGATGCGTTAACATGTCTTTCTATCGCTCTTTTTACAGATGCCTCTCTGCCTGTCTGCACCCTAATCACATACCACTTTAATTCTCCCATCTTCTGCATCCTCAGATTCCTATACCCAGTCTTTGTAGTCCTGTACCTACCAGATAAATTACCACCATAAGAAAGAGCGTAACGAAGACAATCACTATAAGCACGGCTGCTGTTGAATTCACCCATTCTTTTCGCTGAGGCCACGAGACTTTACGCAATTCACCTTCAGTTTCGATCAGAAAATCTACCACCTTAGCCCTGTTAAGAAACCAAAAAACAGCAGTAGCACCCACAATAAATACCGGGAGACAGATGAAAATCATTCGCCTTATAATAATATCCTGGGCAAATATTCTTGCCTGAAATTCAATTTGATACCACCAGCTATCAGTTGGCGGTATACTGTAAACTGTCACGCATCCAAAAAGAACCATAAGAAGCAGGGCTACAAATGAAGACCATCTTACTATTCTGCCCTGACCCTTTTTATAAACTTTTAACATCTGCACCTTGCGCAGGTCCGGGGGGACTTGAACCCCCAACTTTCGGATTTGGAGTCCGACGGTCTACCAATTGACCTACAGACCTGAGGTAACATCATTCTTACAAATATAAACATTGCTTACTTTTTACGTTCCTTATGCGCAGTGTGCTTATGGCACATCGTACAAAATTTCTTCAGTTCAAGCTTGGCCGTCTTGTTCTTATTTTTTGATGCTCGGTAGTATCGTGCCTCACACTCAGAGCATTCAAGAAAAAACCATTCGCGTGCCATTTATCCAGCCTTTTCAAAAAATCCTAACCACCACAGAATCCGTATCTTTCACCTAACCCTTACACAGGATTCAAACCCTGCGTAAAGAGCCGATTTTTAACTACCTACAAACTTTCCGGAAGAACCAAACGTCCACTTTGGTCAAAGTCACTAGTGATAATTCAGAGAGAAATAGCGCCCAGCCCACTAGGTTTATATCCACGAGGGATTACTTGTTTATCTTTGTAACAACGCCAGAGCCAACAGTTCTTCCGCCTTCTCTTATAGCAAATCTCTGATTAACGTCCATGGCAATAGGCGTTATTAGTTCCACATCTAAAGTTATGTCATCACCCGGGGCGACCATTTCAACCCCCTGAGGGAGCTTTACTGCGCCAGTCACGTCAGTAGTTCTAAAATAAAATTGTGGCCTATATCCTGCAAAGAAGGGTGTATGCCTACCACCTTCGTCTTTACTCAAGATATAAACGTGCGCCTGATACTCAGTATGAGGAGTTATCGACCCGGGAGCAGATATAACAACCCCTCTTTCAATCTGATCTTTTTCTATTCCTCTCAAGAGAACCCCAACATTATCACCGGCAGTTGCGTGTTCAAGGTCTTTATTGAACATCTCTGCGCTGATCACAACGCTCTTCATGACTTCTTGCTTTAGTCCAACTAACTCAACTTCGTCACCACCCTTGACAGTTCCCCGCTCTATTCTGCCAGTTGCAACAGTTCCTCTACCTTTTATGCTGAATACGTCTTCAACCTGCATAAGGAATGGCTTGTCAGTGTCTCTCGTAGGCAGAGGGATATCAGCATCCACAGCCTCAACCAATTTCCATATTGCGCCGCATTCCTTGCACTCTTTCTTTGCACATCCGCATTTTATAGCGCCTATTGCACTTCCCCTGACCACAGTTGTCTTATCACCGGGGAAATCATGCTTCTTTAAAAGGTCTCTTATCTCCATCTCTACGAGGTCAAGCAGCTCAGGATCATCTACGAGATCAATTTTATTTAAGAACACAACAATAGCCGGCACATTTACCTGCCTAGCTAACAGGACGTGCTCTTTTGTCTGTGGCATTGGACCATCAGCTGCGCTTACGACCAAGATTGCACCATCCATTTGTGCTGCACCAGTTATCATGTTTTTTATATAATCCACATGACCCGGACAGTCGACGTGCGCATAATGTCTCTTTTCAGTCTCGTACTCTACGTGAGAGATTGAAATTGTAAGGATCTTGGACTCGTCTCTTCTGCCACCAGATCTCTCACTAGCATGAGCTACTTCATCATAGCTCTTATATGTAGATAACCCCACCTTTGACAAAATATATGTCAAAGCTGCGGTTAGTGTAGTCTTGCCATGGTCTATGTGACCAACAGTGCCGACGTTAACGTGCGGCTTGGTGCGTTGAAATTTCTCCTTTGCCACTTGTTACCTCTGTCTCGTAAATACTCACACTCAGCTGGCGATGGGAGTTGAACCCACGACCTCGTTCTTACCAAGAACGTGCTCTGCCACCTGAGCTACGCCAGCAAAAGTCATACCAAGATACGAAGGTACAAGTTTATATTTTGACTCGTGAAAGTCAACCCTTGATGAGCTTGTCCAAAAAATCGGAAAGGGGAAACGTAGGCCTAGAGCGACTTTTAATCTGAGAAGGATTTTAAGGTTATGAACGACATAGATGAGCATCA
>SBBU01000159.1 GCA_005239585.1 Planctomycetaceae bacterium | reverse complement strand
TACTGAGTCTATCATACCCCCTCCATCTCCAATGCTTATTCTCAGATTATAGTGGAGGGCGGCCGACCGTCAAAAATTTACGGAGTGTCTGTTAATTTTCCCTAACACCTCTCTACCTTGCCTCGAGCAATCTCTGGCCTTTCATCTAACCATGTCATTCTAATTGAAATCTATGCTGCTAAACCTTACTGAAACAAATCCTGAATTTCGTCATAGTATTATAATCAAAATTTGAGGAGGTTTTACGTCAAAAAGATGGATATGGGCATTGGCGGTCGGTTTCATGAGCGGCACCATCTTCGGAGGGATCATTCAAGCAAATATGCTCGAATCCTATTTCGATGCTGAACGCAAGGAAGTAACATCAGAAATAGTTCAAAAAAACTATCTAGTCACAGAATTAAAAGAGAAGCTAAAAGAACAGGAAGTAAAAAATTTTCAGAGACAACCTGAAGAAACACAAACTCTTACAGCAAAGCTTGAAGAAGAGCAGAGAAAAATTGAGAGGCTCGAAAAGGAACTCACTGCAGCAGCGAAGCTCATCTCAAAAGAAAGAAAGATTGAAAGACGGATAACTGTGCAGACAAGCATGTTTTCTGAGAATTACACAGACATTGAAGAACTAAAAGAAAGGCTCCTTCTCACATCAGACCAGGAAGATAAGATAAAAAAGATCGTGAAGAGACCTTTCTTTAGAGGATCTCCTAAAAAGAATGAGGAGCTAGAGACTCAGATTAAAAGCATACTCTACGGTTACCAGATAACCGAATATGAAAAATTAAAAAAAGAAAAGGAGGAAAAATCAAAAAAGAGGCTGGATGAATATTGTCTAAGTACGCTCTCAATAGAGCTCGGACTAGTACCTGAACAAAAAGGGAAGCTGCTTTCTATAATAGAAGGACACTCACATGATCCATCTAAACTTAACCCCCTTGAACTTTACAAGAAGCAGAATTTTCAAACAGATCTCAAGTACATCTTGACTGCCGAGCAAAGTGCAAAATTCGACAAATTTGTCGTGAAAGAGCTAAAGAAAGAAGAAGCAATTAAAAATTCATTTCGTAGGAGAGGCTGGAGAGTCTCTTGAGCCGCAAAAGGGTCAGATATAATCCCGGGGAAGGTCGACAAATACAAACTTGAATTTGAGGTCATCACTGGGCTGTTCGAGTTCTGCTTTCGTGAGCTCAATCTGTTCTGGAAAGCAACCAAGGTCAATCAATAGTCGTTCCATGGCCTCTTCAGGCAGTTCCTTGCGTTTTAAGATAGTGCTATCTCCACTGACTGTCGCATCATAGACCGGGTTTATTCTCATTAGATCTTCAAACGTAAAGGGCCAGTTGCTAAAGTTATATCTCCTGAAGAACTCAGGGGGAGCCTTGATGATCGTAACTATTTCAGGCCTATCATCGCCGACATCGGATGTAAGATCTATCCCCTTTGACTGAACAAACTCCCTAGTAATCTTTCTGGCGCCAAAAATCTTTCCATCCGGAAAAAGCTTTCGGCATTCCTCCAGTGTAGGAGGCGGATAACCAATATAGTTTTGAGTTAAATCTACCCATGTGTTCAGGACCATACCCTGCCCTCTTGTTACGCGATTTATCTCACTTACAAGACTGGTCTTGTCACGAATAAAATTAAATGCGCCAGAGAGGACTGTAAACTGGAAATGTCCCGACTTGAATGGCAATTTATCGCCCCCATCCGCACAGATAAAATCCGCATCTGGTGCAATAAATTTTTTCGCCAGATAGAGGTAATGAAATCTATTATCTACACCAATAACCTCACCAGAATCTACCTTTCTGCAAATGGCTCTTGCTGCATGGCCCGTTCCGCACCCTATATCAAGCACCGGCCCCTGATTAATCAGACTAAATAAAGCAACAGGGCTTATAAGCGACGAGCTTGAATAGCGATACATAAAATTTGATACCTGTCTCTGAGAGCAAAGAAGAGAAAGTTCGGTTGCAAACTTGGTGGTGTGTGAACGTACAACTGTGTCTATTTCCTTGTCTACTACACTATGCAACCCAAGTTTTCTTGCAATCCGCCCAATCAAACTGGGTGTATCCCTTGTTGATGAGAACGTCAGAAGAATACTAAGAGCATTGATAAACTTCCTCTCACGAATCAATCTTACAAGATAATCCTTAAATGGGAGGTCTATCATGACTGGGATAGAGTAAACCACAGGGTGCTCTTGGCACTTGCATTTTAAGTAGCCGTACTCCGGAGCGACGTTAAATAGAAACCAGCGCGGTGTCTCTTGGCATTTGTGACAGATAACGGGCGCGTTATATATCATTTAGTTACGTCCCGCCAAACATCCTCTTGATCTCGGCCTCTGCCACCTGCTTATAATCCATTGGTTCCATAGTGTAACCTGCGCGGCCCTGCGACAGCGATCGAAGTGTCGTAGCATAACCAAACATCTTTGAAAGCGGACCGTATGCCCTTATTACCTGAACGTTTTTGATTGAATGTATCTCCTTCACCTCTGCCGTTCGCTTGTTTAGATCGCTTATTATCTCACCCATGTATGTCTCTGGCGTGCTGATCTCTATCTTCACATGCGGCTCAAGTAGTGTCGAACCTGCCTGCTTGAGAGCCTTCTTGAAACCATTAACTGACGCCATTTGATAAGCAATCTCATTTGCATCTGGCAGAATTTTGATATCCTTCACGATTATCGAGATATAGCAAAGGGGATACCCTGCAAGATCACCAACCTGTACCTGTGACATTAGAGTTTCCTTTACCACGTTTGCAAATTTGCTATCAACACTTTGTATCTTGACAGTAGG
>SBBU01000269.1 GCA_005239585.1 Planctomycetaceae bacterium | reverse complement strand
CAACGGGGATCCTTTGGGAATCGCTTCCTTGCATGTCTTGTTCCAAAATCTTCTAAACCCGTTCACTGTTGGAACTTCATGTCTTCGCAGTTTCTCGCCGGATTGCATGAGACCGGCTCTCCGTACCGAGTTTTCAATTCGTGTCCTTATCGCCGAAATCGACATCCTTTCTGGTTCTGATCTGCCCCTCTTTTTGAAAACAGGCTCTTCGGGTTTCGGCAGCCTTCCGACCTCACGAACCCATTCCGCTTTGTGGTCCATCAGGGCGCGATATGTTTCTGGAGTAATGAAAGCAGGATATTCCCACTGTGACCCTCTGTAGACCGTCAGTACGCAGCAGGCAACCTCAGCCTTTTCCAGTTCTGATTTCTCTGGTTCGAGTTTCAGCGAGCCGTTGACGCGGTAGACAGGTTTGACGTCTCCCCAGCTTAGATCTAGCCCGCCCAGCCTGACGCCGGAACTGGCAAGCACCAGAATTATTGATCTGGATGTTGGGTGGTACGTAAACTGC
Organism: Planctomycetaceae bacterium; assembly: GCA_005239585.1. The sequence continues at coordinate 6,215 of SBBU01000269.1, read as the reverse complement.
ACCATCCTCTGTATCTCGGACTTCGTCCATCCTCTCGTGAATGTGAGCAGAGTTTCGTGCTCGGGAAACGTGGCATAGATTCTCTTCCAAGGGATGGATACGTCGTTCATGTCAAACAGCTTCTTGACTGGCTTGAAGTAGTTGCCGAATGTGCTAGGGCTAAGATAGTCAGGATCATTTTTTGGCAGCTCTGTCCTTTCCCGCAGTTTCCTTGAAAGTTCCAGTAGGAGGTCCCGTACCCACTCAGGCCTTTCCTTTCCAAGCTTCACAAACTGGGATGCCCTCTCCTCAAAACTCCCTTCAAGAATTTCTGAAAGCACATCGCACAGAACGCGTTTCAATCTCCTTTCGTAGTCTCTCCTTGTTGCCTTGGACCTGATTCCCTGATAGAACAGTTCTATAGCTGACTCGTTAGTCGTTCTCTGGATTTCTTGAATCTTCAACTTCATGCTTACCACTTTATTGTTGAATGCCAAAGGTCCACCACTCTATCGTTTTTTCATTGGAAATACCTCGCTTTTCCGCATTTTTCCGAATTATTTTGCCGGAATATGTCAAAAGTTCCACAAGGAAAGGGCAGTGGACCCGGAGGGACGGGACGCCCTTACCCATAGGAACAACTGATTTTTCTCAGCAAATTTTCCTTCTACTTATTTGTTTTCAGTCCAGAAATAGTTAACGGTTTTCCGGAAAACAAATAGACAGAAACTTTTTTCAGATGTAGGATGTATCGCACGCCAACGAAAATGGTAATGCCGATCACTGCTGCCAGTGTTGCACCACCCAGTGATAATGTCTGCACGTCAGTGATTAGTCCGTCATTGTACAGCTGGATGTAGAAGGAGTACAGTACCTGAGAGACTGCCACTAGTGCCACTATCATGACTATAAAGAAGATCAAGAATCTTTTAGCTCCGATTTTCCATCCAAAAAGAGGAATCCGAATTTTAGGTAAATTACCAATGCGTTTCTTTCCACGCTTCATGAAAAATAATTGGATTTTTACCAGCTTAAATACTGAAAATTTTCAACGTCATAAGACTAGCTAGTTTCCGAAAGTGCGAAGATGAGAAACTGCCAATTCTTCCTAGTCAACTTTTTCATCGTAATGGGAAATTTTGAAAAATAGTAAGTTTTATCTTGTAAAAAATCCATTTTTTACATTATATGAACGAAAGGTTATATTTCCCGATCAGGATGATCGGATCTCGGTGAGTTATGCGATATAAGAAACCTAATCCCCTCGAGCTGGCCTTCAAAAAGCCCTACGCAAGCGATTCTTGCATAGCCGTAGGTAAGGTTCTTGCTGACGGAAGTGAACGCAGCGAGTATGAAATACAAAAACTGACGAAGCTTTCAGAACGAGATATGGTAACAGCACTCATCAATCTGGAAAAAAGAGCAGGGGTGGTGCAAAGCCGACCGCTGATAACGACAGACTATATCGAGAAAGGCACTACGATTCCCATAGTGTACAAGTTCAAGAAAGAACATCTGAATAAAATTAGCCAATATCTAACCAAGTAATTTTCTAAAACCTTATTGAATAGGACACAGTAGGCTCCAATACTTGGCCTGGCTTACTGTGTTCAAAAATATTCTTGAGCAACTCGCTGCAGACATGGAGGGCTGTACGGTAACTGAGTTGCCAGAAAAAGATACGCAAGATCCAAAGAACAAGATTGTTATCAGAGTAACAAACCTATGCTTTAATGATATACCAACACTAATCTCAACCGTTCGTTTTGAGCTGCAACTAAACGACAAGCCAAGCTTCCACTCGCGACTGACAGTGACAACAAATAAGGGTTTTCCAGCAAACAGCTTCCTGCATGAGTTCAACCTTCTTGAAAAGAGACTTGAAAAATGTCATGAAGAGTTCGATAAAATCAAGAAAAAAACTTCTGATTCAAAATAGTTGTAAATCGCTATCGGAAAATTACCACAAGAAAAATTAATTTAGTCTACGTTTAAGCCATCTCAAATCCAAAAAATTATCTGTGAAGGGAAGACTTGCAATCAGAACAGTTGTACTGTTGGCCCTTGGGATAATTGTCATGGCGATTGCGCTGTGGTTCCTGACATACCTTGTCGACTTTGATGCTCTGTTTCTCTCTAATGATCAGAGAATTCTGAAACAGTACGCCACCTGTGCCCTTGCCTACTGCGCTACCGGTGCAGGATCTGACGAGGTGAACGCCGTCGGATGCCTGAAGTACGAATCAGGAAGATGCGTTCTTTCTTGCGCAGACGTTGAAAACGAGGTTTACATCAAGCAGTACGGGATACAGCCAACTGTTGTAGAAGTCGGCGGAAGGGGCGCGCCGCACTACTGCGGACCTGATGCTGCACTGGAATTCGAGTTCAGCGGCGTGAGCCTTGGCGGAGTCGTTCCGCTTACAAGCGGCCAGATGGACAAGCTTGCAAACAAGCCCTAGTGGGTCTGCAAGCCAATCAAGATTCCTTTTGTTGAGGCCGAGCTTGACAGTTTCGGCATTCCAACAACTGACATCCAGCACGGCGGATTTCCGGGACTTCCGCAGAACTGCATAATCCTGAGCGGAAAGCCGAGCCCTATATTTCCGGGAAGAGAAGGATGTTTCCTTCCGATAAAATACGACAAGTCCTATGACAGCATCTACTTTACGCCATTGATCGAGTATGAGGAATCAGCCCAGATAATTTATCCCAGTGCGATCTATGTGGACAGAAGTTTCACTGATGTTCTGTCAGGATCGCAAAAGCCTGAATGTGAGTTCAGGAATTCGCCAAACCGCAGAAAAGTTTCGGAAGAGGAGATCACGCAGAGAATAAAGCAGATCATAAACAGCCCGGCAGTGATAGAAGGGAAGCAGACAGACAAGACGTTTCAGGAGTACTACGACAGCCTGACAAGCGAGGAAGAAAAGAAGAAGCTTGTAGATTCTCTTGTGGCAAACCAGCTCGGCGACCTCTCCACATCTGATGGCAACAACCTGATTGGAAACGTCCTGAACAAGTGCGACTTTAAGGTGACGCATGGCGGAGAGAAGATAACTTACAGGGTCTGGGCGAAGCCTGTCTACCCTTCGATCGATGCGCTGAAGGAAGCGAGCGGTTTTGAGGGATTCGAGAATTTCATTGAAAAAATTCTCAGTTCAGTCTCCGACGAATTAGGTCATGCGTTCGGAACTACTGCATCACAAACAGAAGAATTTGCGAAACTTGCATTTTCTCAGCTTGGCGGATCTTGTACCGCAGTAGTTCTCGAAAGAGATTTGAAAGATGCTTTTGTTACAGAACCAACACAGCAAACTAATCAAGAGATTGGAAAAATTACAACTGTTTCAACCGACAAATCTTCTTACATATCAGGAGAAACCATCAAACTTAGAGGACAGATAGAAATTTACCAAGGAACCGAAAAAGAAGTTAGAATCGAATTTTATTTCGGTCCTCTGCTTTTGAAAATTGATAAAGTAACAGCAGATGAACAACACAATTTCGAATGGATTTTTCAACTGCCGGAAGAGATGGGAAGCGGAAAGTACAGGATTGTTGCAAAATATGGAAGCGACAGCAAGGAAGCAGAGTTTACGATATCATGAACTATTTACTCTCAGAATCCTTTCTATTATAGAACCAGTTCTTTGCTTTCATGTAAGCAAGCAATCCACTCATTGTCCCAGCAGTAATTAATCCTGCCATACCAGGAATTGGGAACTCCGGAATCACTACTTGAGGAAGTGTAGATGTATCATAGCCAAGAGAATCTAGACAGGCTTTTGCTTTCAGGAATGTTTGACCTGTGTTACCGCCATAGGCATATTGATGTAATCTTTCGTCAGTCCAGTCGGGGTTAAGTTCACGTGCTCTATCTACGCCTTGCTGAATTCTGAGTTGTAATGACTGATAAATCGAGAGTTCCTCTTGCAGATCATTGCTACATGTATATGAACCGTCTTTGTTTATCAGCAGCGCTACAAGCTCCTTGAATACCATAGGTACACCTGATAAAAATTCTGTACCGAAAACTACTTAAATGCCACCGTAGGCTTGATTCTAATGGTATCTCATAGTGGTGTTTGCTAACAATGTCTGATAAATTGGACAAAATAGACCAGAGGATTCTAGCTTACATAGAGAAGAGCGACTGGCCGGTGACGACGGAGAACGTCGCAGAGGGGGCAGGTGTCAGCTGGAATACTGCTCAGATTCATTTGTACAAGCTTCAGGCGATGAGAAAAATCAAAGGAAAAAGAGTCGGAAGGCAAAATCAATGGATGAAAGTTAAGAGTTAAAAAATATTCTGAATGTTTATTGTGAAGAGCATCAAAAATTACGTTGGTGTCGTCTTGCTGTTTCCAGAAATCATGAATTCTTTAAACAGTGATTTTCCTGTGTCGGTTATTTCAAAAACCGTATTCCAGTTTTTGTTGAAGACAAGAAACTGAAAGTCATTGCAAAGAATATGTCTGTCAATTTTGCTTGGATATTTTACGTACAGAAATGCGTCTACTGCAGCACCAATATTTCGTAGCCTTGCAGGCCGACTAAAGTCAATTTGTTCAAAAATCATGTGAATCGTCTTCCAATCATAGATTTTGAATTGGATCTCCTTGTCTGATGATTCCTTTTCAAACCTAGGCGACATGATTGAGATCGCCATGATTTTTTCGAATCTCATGATCCTGTGCATGGTCCTATGCATTCTGATCCATTCGCCTTTTTTCTCCTTCTTTTTACCTCCAGCTGGCGGCTCTATTGGGTCTGGCTTCTTGTCAGGTCTGGCTCTTTGTGTGATTCCATCTCTAGTTCCGTCGCCATAAGAGGTTCCAGTGGGCGCCTCCACGACAACATCTAGGAACTTTGCTATTTCATATAACTTGTCGGCGCCTTCCTGTCCGCCCCCGACCTTACAGCCAAAAAGCACTACCTTGGCACCCTTGCAAAATTTTCCCTTGAGCCTCTCTAGCTCCTTTTTCCAGTCATCAGCATCCTGATGTGTGGTATTGATGTACTTGCATTTCTGCCATGGTCCCTGTGCGCTGCCTACCATTATAGCTCCCTTTGTACCATGCCCAACGATGGTTAGTTTTTGTATGCATTCGCCGGGTTTGAGCTTGTTCAATATTTTATCTACCATGTCTTTCTTGCTAGTGGCTCGGATTGGATCCTTCAGCCTTTTTGCGTTCTCTCTTAGGTAGCCATTATCTGGCTTGCCGTCCTCGACAACATTGATTTCGACAGGAGTCGTCAACCTGACTCGATCTCGTTTCCAGCGATATAAGGTTTCTTGAAACTGTTCTAAAGTTTAGCTCACTTGATGAAGTCTTGAATGGAAAAAGTAGGATGGCAAAACCAGTGAAGAGGATCAAAAGTTAATTTGTAATTTTCCGGAAATCCGGAAACCATTTTTGACGCAAAAGAGAATATCCCAGTTTTTCATTTATGTAAGATGGTTTTCTGGTGCTACTACTGCAACAGGAAAAGGGCAGAGTATCAGGTAGAGCAGAGGGACGGCTATTACCTCTGCAAGATTTGCGGCCACGTAGTAGAAGCAACGGAGGGCCAGTGATGTACGGCGAGTTTGATGTTGTTGTTCTGTCGTGTGGTCACTCGATAACCTCATATCATGGTCTTGGAGTTTGTGAGAGTTGCAGAAAGAAATGCTGCGGTCAATGCCTGCAGTTAATTGATGACAGACTTCTTTGTCCAAAATGTTTTGCTGAAAAAACAGAGGTCTTGCGATGAACGGACTCATTCAATGCGGCATCTGCAGATCTATTGTGACAAAAGACAGGATAGACGGATTTTGTAAATCATGCAAAAGGCCCACATGCACAAACTGCGCAAGAGTATGCGATAGATGCCAGGAGATTTGTTGCATGTACCACATGGAAACAAAAATTGTCATGAGGCAGCAAAAACCAAACCTGCACAAGCTCTGCCTGAACTGCAGGGAGGTCTGGTAAATGCAGAACTGGTACTGTCTGTGCGGCAATTTCGTGCGTGAAAAGCGCTTTTGCCCAAGGTGCAAGCTCATGCGATTCAGCCTCGAAAAGGCGCCGATTCTCGACTATTTTGGACTGAAAATAGGCGAGACGCATGAAGGACTTCCTTTCAATTTTCCCCTTTCGTATCTTTCAAATCATGTCCTTGTTGCAGGGCAGACAGGAACAGGAAAAACAAGACTTGCGATGAATCTTGCAGTTAAGACCGAAAATTATGAGAGT
>SBBU01000090.1 GCA_005239585.1 Planctomycetaceae bacterium | reverse complement strand
TTCGCGCTAGCTCTAGCGGCTCCGCTGCGCTCGCTCGCCGCCTAGACCCTTAACTTTTCATCGCCCTAAAGTTGTTCCTAAATTTTACTGACATCTCATTCCCTCGACAATATCCTTTTTTATCTCATACTTCCTTCCCTCGTAGTTCTGCAGAATTCGCTTTACCCTAGTCTTTACTTCTTCGTCTTTGTGCTCCTTGTTCTCCTCTAAAACTGGTATTATCACCCACCCGAGTTTTGTCAATTCATCCTGCGCCTTTTCTCTTACCTCTGGATCTTCCTCACCTAGCTTTACGATAAGCTCTTTCGCCTTCTTGTGAAGTTTTTTGATCTGGTCTTTTCTGTACTCAAAGAAATTTATCCTGCCTATTCTGTTCGAGTCTACCTTGACATCACCGAGTGATGATTCAAGCTCAATGGACTCTTTCTCGAGCTTGCATGTGAATTTCTCGCCTGCTTTTGTTGCTATTACCGCCTTGAATTCCTTATCGACGGACGGTTTTACTGCCCCGCCTATTGATCCTGCATCTGCCAATTCCTTTATTTCATCTTTGGTTCTTGCTTTGTTTGAAACGCGTACAAAGTCTATCCATACTGTGTTAGAGTTGCCAAATGTTTCTTTACATATGTAAATAGGGGCATCGCTTGCCTTTAGCTCATTCTCAACCGGTGTATAACCTCCGCTTGAGATCTCTTCGCCGTCCAGCCAAGTCATCATTTTCTTTTGTTTGCAATCGACCACATAGACAAAGTAGTGCCATTTATTCGGCTCCAGCTTGCCGGCGGGAAAATTGCCATATGTGAAATTTCCACTCTTGTTCCAGCATCCATTTTGAAACTGCTTGGCAGAGGGATTGAGCCAGAGTTCGAAATTAGCCTGATAATGTGTTTGCCCTTTTCTTATGAGATTAATCCAGTTTGCAACGATTCCATCTTCTGAGTATTTGAACTTTACCTCAACTGTCAGCTGATCTTTTCCGTTATGCTCATCACGATGAGGAATTTCTATGTGATTGCCTGCAGCCAGATTAAGTTTTGCCACACTCTTGCCATCTACATCTGCACACGTTCCGCCATGGAACTTGAAACCCTCTTCGCTGTCAAAGTCCCAGAACCCAGTTACATTGTCATCTAACAGTATTGATTTCGTTGCAGGGGCCATCTCTGCAACGTCCTCCATCTTTACATTCAATATGCCGTGTTTGGTCTTGAATGTTATTTTTTCGTTTATCTTCCCTTCCACTTTTTGCTTTGTGGTTACGATAGTAAATCCTGTTTTAGATGCCTTGATTGACCTGATATCACTAAGCGGGATCTTGAGCAGGCCATATTCTCCTTTAATCTGCAGCTCTTTTATCTCAAATCTAGAGGAAAATAATGTCCCATCTTTGAGCTTGACGTAAAAATCAACGCCCTCAGGTTGTTTGACGTCTTGCCTGCCAGCGATCAGTACTATGGCCAAGAGAAACCTATATCTCATACAATACCTACTATATAGTTGCTAATATTACCCTAGTTCGTACAGTGCCTATTATATAGACGCCCAGAGTTGCTGTTTTGTTTCATGAAAAATATTAATCAGGAGGTGTTATACTTCAGCAGAAGCCTGCCTTAAAGTGGCGCCAAGCCCTGTCTGGAGCGATTCGATTACCTTTGAAACCTCTCTATCTACCTCTTCGCTCTTGAGGGTCCTATCTATCCTGAAATAAAGTGAAAATGCGAAGCTTTTCTTGCCTTCTGGGACTTGCTTACCATTGTATACGTCGAATAATTTGTAGCTTTCAAGGAAGTTAGGCTCGGCTCCTCTTATCTGTGCCTCTACCAAGGCCCATTCAATCTGCTCGTCGACAATTATAGAAAGGTCTCTTTTGACAAAAGGCAGCCTTGAAAAATCTTGAAATTTTCTGTCGAGTGAACAAAGCTCCACTACGAGGCTGAAATCGAGCTCACAGCTTGGATATTCACCCTCAAAATTGATTCTACCCAGCAATTTTGTATCTGAGACTAGGGTATTTCTTTCGAAATCGTAACTAAAGCCGATGTGTAGTTCAGAGAGAATCATTTCTATTATGCCTTTGAGACCTCTGAAATCGCCCGGGTGCACAATTGAAATCACCTCGCGCTCGCCGCTCTTTTCATAGACCTTTGCTATCTCAAAGAGAGGCCTTGGTTCCTGTTTGTAGCCCTTGTTCGTTTCCAGCACTGACATGAGCATTGGAGCAATTGAACTCCTAAGCATACCAAAAGGGGTAAGATTGATCCCGCCGGTTTGTTTTTCTACAAGACTAAGTGTCAGCGACTCGTAACAGCCAGCGCGTGTTAACATTTCTCTTATCTTGTTTCTGACAATATCTTCCTTTGGCCGCGTAACTGTTTCCACACTGAGGCCCTCATCGCTTGGTATGTTTTCATAACCGTAGAGCCTCGCAACCTCCTCAACGAGATCAACGTCCTGCGTAACATCCTTGCGCCAATGCGGCACGAGGAATGTAGAATCCCCGTCGCGTGATTTCTGAAAGCCAAGACGAGTAAGATATGACTCGGCCTTCTCTACTTTGATTCCCAGAATCTTCTCAACGTTTCTCAGTTTTATTGATGTAGGTTCAGGTTTTTTCTCATGGATGTCTATAGCCACTCCTGCTATCTTGGCATCTGCCAATTCGTGCATGAGAACCGCGGCGCGTCTCGAGGCAAAATCTGCTGTCTCGAAATCGCACTTTCTTTCAAATCTTGATGATGATTCTGTTCTGACGCCAAGCTTTCTTGATGTCTTCATTATGGAGGCGTGATCAAAAAGGGCGCTTTCGATTACAACTGTGCGCGTGTCCTGAGCGATCTCGCTCTCTTTTCCACCTATGATCCCGGCAATTGCGACGGGCAGAGCGGCATCTGCTATCACAAGCATTTCATCAGTTAGACTGTACTCCTTGCCGTCAATTGCCTTGATCTTTTCGCCTGCATTTGCCCTTCGCACGATGATGCTAGATTCATTGAGGAATCTAGAGTCAAAGGCGTGAAGAGGATGACCTGTTTCAAGAAGTACATAGTTTGTGACATCGACAATATTGTTGACAGGTCTTAATCCTGCCAGTGTTAGTTTTTTCTGCATCCAATCAGGTGAAGGTTTTATCTTTACGTCGAAAACAACTCTGGCGGTATATCTTGGACAAAGTTTTTTATCGAGCACAGTTACATTAACGTATTTTACAGCATCAAGGGTCTCACTGAGTTTTAACTTTGGGAGCTGGAGCTCAGTTTCAGTTATGGCAGCAATCTCTCTTGCTATCCCTATAATTCCAAGGCAGTCTGGACGGTTGTGAGGGATATCTACCATGAGCACCGGCTCGTCATCTACCTTTTCGACAGAATCGACAGGGAATGATTTAATGCTGAGTACATGTGCCAGCTCATCGGGTGGAGGCAGTTTCTCCACGTAATCCTTTAGCCAGATATATGGGACTTTCATTTTTTAAAACTGATCCAGAAATTGCAAGTGGTTTTCGATGAATAGTCTAATGTCGGTTATTGAATACTTGATCATGGCTATCCTTTCCACGCCCATACCAAATGCAAAACCAGTTACTTGGTCAGGGTCATATCCGACGTTTCTAAAGACGTTTGGATGAACCATGCCGGAGCCGAGGATCTCCAGATACCCGGTATGCCGGCAAGTACTACAGCCCTTGCCTGAACATATTACACATGTTATATCTACTTCGGCGCTGGGTTCAGTGTAGGGAAAGAAGGATGGACGGAATCTTGTCTTGACATTTTTACCGAACATTAGTCTGGTAAAAAGCATGAGTACACCCTTGAGTTTTGCAAAGGTTACATCTTTTCCCACCATCAAACCTTCAACCTGATGAAACATGGGGAGGTGGCCGGGGTCTATGGTGTCAGATCTAAAGACCTTGCCGGGCGCGACTATTCTGAAGGGGGGTTTTCTTGAGAGCATTGTCCTTATCTGAACCGGTGATGTGTGGCTGCGGAGCAGTCGATCCTTCTCCAGGTAAAATGTCTCGTCGATTGAAGGGTGGTCGGGTCCCACATTGAGCGCTGTAAAGTTATTGTAGGGAGACTCGATCTCTGGGCCGTAGGCTAGGTCGAATCCGAGGTTTTTGAATATATCTTTCATTTCCTCAAGTGTGTTATAAATAGGGTGGGTTCTGCCAATTGATTTTTTTATGCCCGGCAGTGTGAGGTCTTGTGATACGGTGGGTGCCGAGGTTGTTGTTTTCTCGATGAGCCAAGTAAGATCTGATTCTAATCTAAGCTTGAGTCTATTCAGGACCTCGCCAGCCTGGGGGCGTTCGTGATCTGGCAGTCCTGATATCTTTGCAAAGAGCGATCGTACCTGACCCTTTCGTCCTAGATACTTGACCCTAAAGGCCTCGGCTTTTTCAGGGGTATCGCAGAGCGTGAGCTCCTTTGATGCCTCCTCGTAGAGTTTATCGGCCTCGTCGTCAATTGGCATTTGCTTTTGAGGCCTTGGCTATTTCGACTATTTTATCGAACGCAGAGGGGTCATGTATGGCGATTTCAGAGAGCCACTTGCGATTCAGCGTTATATTTGCCTTTTTCAGGGCATTGATGAACCGCGAGTAGTTGATCTCTTTGCCAGTGAGAGCGCCACCTAGTCGGACAATCCACATTGCACGATAGTCTCGTTTTTTGAGCTTTCGGCCGTGATATCCGTGCTTGCCCGACCGGTATGCCGCCTCTTTGGCAGTCCTATAGAGCCTATGCCTCTGCCCATACTGCCCTTTGACGATCTTGAGGAATTTTTTCCTCCTGTACCTGCGCTTTATGTTGCTTCTTGCCCTCATATAACACTCCTATAAAACCACACTTCTCAGTAACATAATGCTGTTTCTTCATTCGTTCTTCTCACTCATATGTTCAAACACCACATCCCGACCTGATTTGTTCCCTTTTTCTTTATTTCCTTAATTCACCGCCATTGTATTGTGTCCCCTGATTTCCTTACTTATACTCATCGCTAGCATAGATTTCTTTTCTCAGGATATCTGCGGCCTTGCGAAATTTCTCCTCTGTCTCAAGGGACTTGAGGTTGCGTAGCAATATGTCTAGCTCTTCTTTGTCAGCATCGACAGCAATCTGCTTAGCAATACTCTTCTGAACAGCCTCCTCCATATCCGAGACTAGAAGGAGATATGTCCTCGTGTCTTTAGCGAGTTCTTCCAACGCAAACACGATTAGTTCGGTAAAGCTGGCGTCCGATAACTTATAAAGTCTAACTAGTGTTTTAAAAGCTTCCTTGTTCGACTCACGAGAGGCTTGAAGGAGAAGCATAGTTAGCTTATACCAACACTCATGTCCATCGGAACTATCAAAATCTCGAAGATCCTTAATTGAGTTACCTATGACAATCGCATCATCAACTGTCATTACTGGGGCACAGGAAAAACACAAGCTAAGGGATATCCCCAGCCCAATAAGTCCTGGTAATAAATGGGCCTTATGCACTATTTTTCCTTTTTCTTGGGGGCGTCAGCTTGCTCACCTTTGACTTCTACAGTTCCTATGTCTTTCTCCCCCTTTTTAATTAAATCCTCTATCTTATCGACCAGATCCTTCATGCAATCATCTATAAGACGTGGGCAGCCCCATGTCAGATGAGGTATTTTAACCTTCTTTTTTTCCCAAATTGGCGTGTACTCTGTCTTGCCTTCTTTCGTCTTTTTTTCTTTCCAGCCCGTAATCACGTTCACCTCGCGTTCTTCTGCCTTCTCAGCTCGCCCGCCGTGAATCAGGATACCACGTCGCTTAAACTTCTCCTCCGCCTCCTTAGCATGCCCGTCCACCGATTTCAACCTAATTACTTTATTTGGACCATATCTAACTTTTGACTTCTTAGGGTCTTCTATTTTTCCTGTCCATGTACCTGTGGGCGTATCCCCCTTTTCTATCCACCAATCACCGGCTGTACCTTGCCCACGCACTACACAGTACAATAGTGGCTTTCCACTATCATCATATAAAACTAAATCACCAGCTAGTGAGCGATCCTTTGGAAGATCAATAACTATTTTCCATAAACCATAGTAGTCACGGAAATTTACAGGATTTTCTCCAACGTAAGAAAATCCATTCCCTAGTTCTGCGGTATCCCGCCATGGACCCATCGGCTCTTTTTGCATAAACCTTCCTGTTCCCGGTTTGTAATATCTTGCCCTGTAGTGATAAAGTGGGGACCCTTCCTCAAAATCTCTCCTTCGCCCTGTAAATCTGTACGGATTTCCGATTGTGGATTGTGCCACTAGCGTGTTCATGGCATAAAATATCGCCTCCTCGCCATAAACGTCAAACTCGTACGATTCTTGTAGCACCTCCAGAGAGGTCGTGATGGCTGCAACAGACCCCAACGAATTATCATGATAGAAAAATCTGTTCACGCCTATATCTGTTGCAAGCACTTCATCGATCATGATTCCATAGATGTATCTCTTCTGAAGTGTGTTATCAGCCTTGAACTCCTCCAGCTCACTTACGCCTTCACTAAAATACAAGATCTGTGATGTCGGTGAGTTGGTGAAATTTACTTCGTAGCCGTATTGGTTCAGCGCCTTTTTGGATATCCTTCTCCCTAGAGCATCATAACGGTAAACTGTCCTAGAGCCATCTGGTCTTATAATTTCGGTAAGCTGATTGAGATAGTTGAATCTGTGT
>SBBU01000157.1 GCA_005239585.1 Planctomycetaceae bacterium | reverse complement strand
ATCTCTGACTTCCTTTGTTGTGAATTCATCAAAGGCTCCATCATTGTAAATATTGCAATTTTGATATATTTCTATGAAAGCGGAACCTTTATGGTTGGCAGCCCGATATATAATCTCCTGTAAGTGCTTGGGATAGATATCTACTGATCGTGCAACAAATGTGGTATTAATGGCCAGAGCGAGGCTGATGGGGTCCATAGGTCTTTCAACTGTCCCAAAAGGTGCGCTCTTATTTAACGTTCCCAGCTGACTTGTTGGAGAGTACTGACCTTTAGTGAGACCATAAATACGATTGTTGAAAAGAAGTACCTTGAGATTAACATTTCTACGCAGTGTGTGAAGGAAATGGTTCCCTCCTATTGATAGCCCATCTCCATCTCCAGTCGCTACCCAGACAGTAAGATCAGGATTTATCAGTTTGACTCCTGTTGCAATGGCCATGGCTCTACCGTGTATCCCGTGAAAGCCATAGGTGTTTACATAATATGGGAACCTGCTTGAACAACCGATTCCCGATACGACCACAAACTTTTCTCTTGGTATGCCAAGTTTTGCAAAGACAGTTTGTGCAGAGCTCAGGATTGCATAGTCACCGCAGCCCGGGCACCAGCGTACTTCCTGATCGCTTTCAAAGTCTTTTTTTGTGAATTTGACTGTTTCCATTACATTGTCTCCATTTCTTTTTCGATTGACTCGATTATTTCCACGACTTTAAATGGCTGTCCTGATACTTTATTTAAACCCGAGGCGTCGATGAGATATCTGGCGCGTATCAATAACCTGAGCTGGCCGAGATTTATTTCAGGGATCAAGACTCTTTCAAATCGGGATAGTACTGCACCGAGGTTTGATGGGAATGGATTGAGGTATCTCAAGTGGGCCCGGGCAACGGAAATCCCTTTTGCCTGAAGTTCTTCTACAGCCTGTCTGATATGTCCGTATGTTGAACCCCAGCCTAGAACCAGCAGTTTCGCATTTTCTGGGCCATGTACTTTTACTTCTGGGATGTCTTGAGTTATTTTGGCAATCTTCTGGGCCCTGATCTTAATCATAAAATCGTGATTATCAGGGTCATAGCAAACATTGCCATATATGTGGCTTTTCTCTAGTCCGCCAATCCTGTGTTCTAGTCCCGGAACGCCCGGTTTCGCCCATTTTCGAGCCAGCGTTCGATCGTCCCTTAAGTAGGGCAGGTACTCTTCATTAGGTTGAGCAAAAGTTACGTTTATTGGAGGAATGGTATCGAGTTTTGGAATCTGCCAGGGCTCGGCACCATTAGCAAGATAACCGTCAGAAAGGAGGACGACAGGTGTCATGTATTTGATAGCAAACCTGACGGCCGTGATGGCCATATCAAAGCACTCGGAAGCTCTTGCAGGTGCTAAAATGCAGAGCGGTGATTCTGAATTCCTGCCAAACATTGCCTGCAGAAGATCTGCCTGTTCTGTCTTGGTTGGCATCCCTGTTGATGGTCCAGCTCTTTGAATATTACAAATTATTGCTGGCAACTCGGTCATCACGGCAAGGTTTATAGCCTCAGACTTGAGCGCAAAGCCGGGGCCTGATGTCCCTGTCACGCCTAGGCCGCCTGCAAAGGCTGCGCCTATTGCAGCATTCATTGCGGCGATTTCATCTTCAGCCTGAAATGTCATTATTCCAAAATTTTTGTACATTGAGAGTTCATGCAGAATATCGCTTGCCGGAGTTATCGGGTAACTTGCATAGAGCATTTGAAGTCCTGATTTTTTAGCCGCGGTAACGAGTCCTATGGCAAGCGCTGAATTGCCGGAGATGTTTCTGTATTTCCCGGGAGAAAGTTTTGCAGGAGGAATTTCATAGTTTGCCTGGAATACCTCGGTTGTCTCTGCAAAGTTAAAGCCAGCTTTAAGTGCCTTGCTGTTCGCTTCAGCTATAACCGGATTTTTCTTGAATTTTGAATTGATCCAGTTGAGTGTTGGTTCAGTTGGCCTATTGTAGAGCCAATACATCATTCCCAGCGCGAAAAAGTTTTTACATCTTTCTTTTTCTTTGTGTGTTAGATTTACTCCTTCTAACGCCCGGAGTGTAAGGGTAATTAATGGAACTTCATAGACTCTGAATGCAGATAGAGATCCGTCCTTAAGCGGGTTTGTCGTGCATCCGGCTTTTTTTAGATCGACCTCTTCAAATTCGTCAGTGTTTGCAATAATAACTCCATTTGGTGAGAGCTCTTTGATGTTGACTATAAGCGCAGCCGGGTTAAAAGCAACGAGTACATCAGGCCTGTCACCCGGCGTGTGAATATCAAGTGACGAAAACTGGATTTGAAACCCTGAAACACCTGGTAGAGTTCCTGCTGGGGCCCGTATTTCTGCAGGAAAGTCAGGAAAGGTAGCTAGGTCATTGCCGGCAAGGGCAGAGGTATTGGTAAACTGGCCTCCCGTTATCTGGATTCCATCCCCCGAATCCCCGGCAAATCTAATGGTAATCTTAGATACATGCTCCCTTGTTTTTGATGATATTCCCATGCTGAACGAATTCTAACAGTGGGTTAATTGAATGTCAATTAGTGACCGAAATCTTAACAAAAAATGAAAAACTGGCTCTGTTTTGAAGATCTATTCTTTCCCTATGTAGT
>SBBU01000248.1 GCA_005239585.1 Planctomycetaceae bacterium | reverse complement strand
GTTCACAGAGAGCCCTGACAACACTTGCTACTAATTCAGGCGTAATTTCTAAATTTGTGATGCCCCTTATTCCAGCAGTCCCGAATAGCCGCTTCATTGATTGGAAAATTCTACATTCTTGACTAAATTTATACAAACTGTAATATTAGTTTTACTTTCAGAAGAAAGGAGAGATAACAAAATGAAAAAATTAGCGCTTGTCATGGCTTTACTCTGTGGGTGTAGTTATGCGGTAAAGATCGATGACTCGGAGATTGTCGATCTTTCACATACACTCGAACCGGGGATCCCAGTTTTTCCGGGAGGAAAGGACTTTAAACTTGCAAAGCTGACAGCAGATGATGCAGCATACTTTGCAAACACTTTTGAGATGGGCGAACATACTGGGACTCACATTGACGCCCCCGTGCATTTTTTTAAAGGGAAAACAACTGTCGATCAAATCAGTCCCACAAGACTTTTTTCCAAGTGCTATGTAATAAATATCACACATCTGGTGAAAAATGATGACTATCAACTCGACGCCAATTACATCGACGCTTGGGAGAGCCAAATAGGCAGAATAGAGCCCGGCAGTGTAGTTCTTATATACACAGGATGGCAAGCCAGATGGAAAGAGAAGGAAAAGTACATTAACAAGGACAAAGATGGAGTGCCACACTTCCCCGGACTATCCAAAGAGGCAGCAGAATATCTCAAGGCAAGAAAAGTTGCCGGAGTAGGTGTAGATACACTTAGTGTCGATTCTGGAAACTCGAAGGACTTTGCAGTCCACAGGGTCCTTCATGAGGCAGGAATTTATCACTTGGAGAACCTAACCAACCTCGACAAGCTTCCACCAAAAGGCTCACTAATTATTGTCGCGCCACTGCTAATCAAGGGAGGATCTGGATCACCTTGCCGAGTCTTTGCTGCAGTACCGAAACAATATAAATAAAGACTGGATTTAGGAAAAGTCCAGAAAATTCATGTCATCTCTCATAGGCTAATCGCACTAAATACACTTTTGGTTGCAAGTGGTTGTAGAGATTCTATTATAGATTTATGTGAAATCAACCTGCAGTACGCCCAGGCTCTGACTCTCTAGGCAACACGAATAAACATCCTGAATAACCTCGAAGGATTGACTTTACTAGTTATAAAGTATAGAAAACGTTCTGTACAGATATGAACATTGGCGTTATAAAAGAGAGGACATCTGATGAGTGCAGGATGCCGATAATCCCAGAGACAGTAAAACGTTCAAGACCCAAAAAATTAGAATTCTTCGTGGAAACGGGGGCCGGCGAGAGGTCTTGGTTTTCTGATACAGAGTATCAGGCGGCTGGGGCAACAATACTGCCAACCGCACAGGACGTCTGTGCGAAGGCTGATATACTGGTCAAAATTCATAAACCAGAGCCTTCTCTAATCCCGGCGATGAGAGAATCTTCCACGCTGATCAGCTTGCTCTTTCCACTCCAGAATGTTGATCTGATAAGAGGACTGGCCGAGCGAAAGATCACAGCAATAGCGCTCGACATGATTCCTCGAACTACACTTGCCCAAAGCATGGATGTACTCAGTTCGCAGGCAAACCTTGCAGGCTATTGGTCAGTGTTAGCAGCAGCTCAGCGCCTTCCAAAAATTCTCCCGATGCTAATGACTGCGGCAGGAACCATTATTCCCGCCAAGGTCCTTGTAATGGGTGTTGGTGTGGCAGGGCTTCAGGCTATTGCGACTGCGCGGCGTCTTGGAGCGGTGGTCGAGGCAACAGATGTAAGACCAGAATGCAAAGAGCAAGTTGAAAGTCTCGGCGGAAAATTCTTACAGGTTGCTGGGGTTCAAGTCACTGCAGGACAAGGGGGCTACGCAGCAGAGCAGACAGAGGAATATAAAAAAAAGCAGGCTGAACTGATCTCAGACCATATTTCAAAGGCAGATATTGTTATCACAACAGCACTGATACCGGGACGTAAAGCACCGATCCTTGTAACTGATTCTCATGTAAAGTCCATGCGTCCCGGATCCGTCATAGTCGATCTAGCTGCAGAACAAGGAGGAAATGTCGAGGGATGTGAACCGGGCAAAGAAGCAGTTAAACACAATGTAACAATAATAGGCCCAGTGAACATCCCAAGCAAGATACCAGTTCACGCGAGTCAGGTCTTTTCAAAGAATATAGAAAAACTACTTGCACATCTAATCAATGACGGAGCACTAAAAATTAACATGGAAGATGAAATCACCAAAGGCTGTGTTATTACTCACGCCGGAGAAATCGTTCACCCGAAGGTAAAAGAGGCCAAGATTGGAGGTATGGTATGACAGGACACATGATTCTAGAGCTCTACATATTCATCCTAGCCGTATTTGCTGGCTTTCAAGTGATCACCAAAGTACCTGCCCTGTTACATACACCTTTGATGGCGTTTACAAATGCCATTTCGGGCATCTCTCTCGTAGCATCACTCGTTGCGGCCGGCGCAAATTGGGGGACAATGGCAACTCTGCTGGGCTGCATGGCTGTTGTATGCGCTACAATTAACGTTGTCGGCGGATTTCTAATTACAGATCGAATGCTCAAGATGTTCCGTAAAAAGGATACAGCAAAACGATGATCCCTTACGAGGTTATACATCTTGCGTACCTGGTTTCTGCAATACTTTTTATCCTAGGGTTACGTGACCTAACACACCCCGATTCAGCACGCCGCGGCGCCATTCTTGGCGCGATTGGAATGCTGGTAGCAGTCATAGGCACACTTGTACACAGAGAAATTCTGCAATTCGAATGGATCGCCCTCGGATTAGTAGTGGGAACTGTGATCGGCATACCAATGGGTTTATGGATACCCATGACAAAGATGCCTGAACGAATTGCACTTTCACATTCTTTTGGCGGGTTAGCAGTGGCCCTTGTCGGAGTTGTGCACTATACGCACGCTGCAACACATCTTACTCATTTCGAGCTGACTGCCACTTGTTTTGAAGTCATGCTGGGGGCAATTACTTTCACCGGCAGCCTGATGGCCTTTGGCAAGTTACAGGGTCTGTTACCGGGCAAACCTATGACTTTCAAGCTTCAAAATGTCATTACTGTTTCAGTACTGCTCTCTTTGGTTGGCATGATTGTCTATGTTGTAGCTACACCCGGGGCAAATACCATATTCTATATACTTTTTGGACTCGCGTTTCTATTTGGTATCCTGCTCGTACTTCCAATAGGAGGGGCAGATATGCCGGTGGTAATATGTCTTCTCAATTCCTATGCCGGGTTGGCGGCCTGCGGCGCAGGTTTCGCACTCTCTAACACAATTCTTATTGTTTGCGGAGCATTGGATGGAGGTTCCGGATTCATTTTAGCTCTGGTGATGAGCAAGGCGATGAATCGTTCTTTTGCCAATGTCCTCTTTGGCGCATTTGGCAGTGAACCGGCAAAAGGCGAGTTGAAAAAGGCAACAGGCGCAGTGAACGAGGCATCAATTGAAGAGGCTGGGGAAATTTTAAAAAACGCAACTTCGGTGATTGTAGTGCCCGGATACGGTATGGCCGTTGCACAGGCACAGCATGCAGTACGCGATCTTGCATCGCTTTTGGACAAACGAGGCACCCCTGTAAAGTATGCCATTCATCCTGTAGCGGGCAGAATGCCGGGCCACATGAATGTCCTATTAGCAGAGGCAAATGTCCCTTATGACCAGCTATATGATCTCGACCAAATCAACGACGAATTTTCACGAACAGATGTTGCACTAGTGGTAGGCGCAAATGACGTTGTAAATCCAGCTGCAAAAAAGAACCCCGGTAGTCCAATTTATGGGATGCCCATCCTAAATGCGGATCAGGCACGGGCAGTTATCGTCCTGAAACGAAGTATGAACCCCGGTTTTGCCGGCATCGAGAACGAGCTCTTTGTACAGTCTAATACCATGATGGTTTTTGGCGATGCAAAACAAACACTCATGCAATTATCCACAACTTTAAAAGATTAAGTCCCCGCGGCGATCAGCCAAAGGATAAGAAAAAAAAGGCAAGGATGAATGAAGCCTCCCCGCAGCAAGATGCAGTGTATCTTGGTTACCTTCACCCCTATGCGGTGTCCACACAACCAAAGGCGGAATCACGCACTTTGGACAGGGGGTTAATTTGCGCGGATGGAGGAGACAACCTTGGTACACACCCAGTGCCAAGTCACGGGGTATTCAGAAAGTGCGGGATGAATCTTTTTCCACACATTTCTGAACAATCACTCAACTTTCCTTGTGGAAATCGCCAGCCATTTAGAGTAGAATGCCATTATGGGCAAGAATAATAACCTGAATCCTGCGTGAAAATCAAGCAAAATTTTCTGTTATTACAAAAGCTCAACATGAATCAAAATGGCAAGCTTATATTCTGGGAAAGCAGGATT
>SBBU01000341.1 GCA_005239585.1 Planctomycetaceae bacterium | reverse complement strand
TGCATTTCGCACTCAATAAACTATATTACGCCTCTATGGCGATCACAAGTTTTGTTATTGACTCGCTGGAGAAACTCGTAAATACCACAAAAGACAAGACAATGCTTACCTGCATCGAAAAAGCGAGAAAGGCGGCAAGCAGTGACTCCTCTTGCCTCATTACTGGCGAGAGCGGGACAGGAAAGGAGCTGTTTGCAAGATCAATTCACCTTGAAAGCAAGAGAAAAAACTCGGCTTTTATACCTGTAAACTGTAGCGCCTTGACAGAGACCCTTATGGAGTCAGAGCTCTTTGGTTTTGAAAAGGGTGCATTCACAGGCGCAGACAGGCAGCGCAGGGGACGCTTTGAACTGGCCAATCATGGCACACTCTTCCTCGACGAAATCGGAGATATGAGCCCCTCGGCACAAGCCAAGATATTAAGAGCCCTTGAATATAAGGAATTCGAACGACTGGGCAGTGAATCCACAGTTCGTGTTGACACACGTGTCATAGCCGCTACAAACAGGCATCTGACCGATCTCATTCGGGATGGACGATTCAGAAGAGATCTCTACTATCGTATCAACGAGATCACCATCGAAATTCCGCCACTTCGCGATCGAAAAGGTGATATCACAGTACTCATGGATCTGTTTATAAATGAATACAATCAGGAGACTGGACGAAACGTAAAGGGTTGTTCTGACAGCACCATGACGTGCCTGTTGGAATACCACTGGCCGGGAAATGTGAGGGAACTCAAGTCAGTCATAAGACGTGCGGCAGCGCTGACCGACAGGGACATCTTATGGATTGAAGACCTTGGAATTAAAGTAGATATTGACATTGAAACTCGTTACTATAGGCAGGATGATCTTTCTCTTAATACATTTGAAAGAAAACACATTGAGCGAGTCCTGCGGATCGCCGCATGGAATAAATCGAGGGCATGCATGCTCCTTGGAATATCAAGACCAACTCTCGATAAAAAAATAAAGGAGTACGGACTAACACAGCAATGATAGATGTTGCAATAATCATGGGAAGCGACTCTGATTTTCCCGTCATGAAGGATGCCAAAGAGCTTCTTGCTTCATTCGGAGTGAAAACAGAAGTGCGTATCTTGTCTGCTCACCGCTCCCCTGCTCCTCTTGAAGAATATGTAAAAAAATCACCAGCCAAGATATTTATCGCAGCAGCCGGCGGCGCTGCACACTTGGCGGGTGTCATCGCATCCATGACAACAAAGCCAGTGATTGGAGTACCAATACCAACAGACGTCTCAGGAGGCCTCGATAGTCTGCTCTCGATGGCGCAAATGCCCTCAGGCGTCCCCGTTGCAACAATGAGCTCAGGAAAAGGGGGACCAAAAAACAGCGCAATATTGGCGATCCAGATGCTTGCCCTATCAGACCCGGCCCTGGACAAGAAACTCAAAGAGTACAAGAAACGGCTCGAGGGAGAAGTGATTGAAAAGGACAAAAAACTAGGGCGTTAACCCTCAGTTCATGATGCATTCTGTTTGAGTCTGGAATAACCACGATAGACAGCCTTTAATGTCAGGATAAAAATTATCGGGGAGAGCAGGAGAAAAAGGCTAAAAATAATCAGTACTGACTGATCAATATCTGATTTGTAAAGACTCGTTGCGTCCACAAACTGAGAGACCAGCAGGTAAGCGGCGTTATTTACAATATGACATATCATCACAAGGAAAATCGATCCTGTATAAATCACAACCAATGCGTAAACTATGCCTAGAAAAAAAGTTCCAGCCATGCGAGGGACCATACCGTGCATCGCCGCAAACAGAAGACTGGAATAGATTACAGCCCTCCATGTTACAAAGCTGTTTCTAAAGCTCGATAATATAACCCCTCTAAAGAGGAGCTCCTCAACAATAGGTGCGAGTACTGCTACCAAAAAGAAGAGGGGCAGGAAGCCGCCCCTGCCAAGCGAGCTAATGACCTTTTCCAGTTTCTGGCTATCTTCAGTAAAGTCCAGACCGATTGCATCAAACAATTTAAACTGTCCCATCATAAGCAGGAGGAGAACTCCAGTACATGAAATGGACAAAATTATAACCTGAATTACTTTCTTAAGGGTTGGGGAACAAAAATGAAATGTACTTTTCAGGTCTATCTTGCTGGAAATGCAATAAGCAAAGACAAAAATCAAAGTGAGAATAACATATACGAATTCACCGATCAGTAAATCTTTCAACTGAATCGCTATTACCGCGGCCCCTATATTGAGCAACAAGACACAGATTGCGTCGGTGGCAACTGAAGGACGCTTCATCCAGCCTCCTTGACTAACTCTAGCATCTGTATCTTCCACTGCAGTTTTTTACCTAATAAAATTGTTATTCCATTTTGTATCCGGCAAAATAGCCGGGTTCTCACTTCTTCGCAAATCCTGCCGCAAAGAGTATGGCGCCGGGGACTGAAATCATAATCATACTCAACTTGTAAAGCACAGAAAGCGCAATAATTTCATTGGAGCCGACTCCTATCGTCGAGAACAGAGTGACATACGTATATTCCTGCAATCCCCATCCGCCAACTGTGATCGGGATGCTGGTTATTAGAAAAGCTATCGGCATAAACATGAAAAAATGCACAAGCTGTGCCTCTTTGATCCCGAGCCCCACAGCGTGGGCATAGATTATAACTATCATGCATGCCTGAGTAAGTATAGAAAAACAGAGCGTAAAGATAAGCATGGCTTTCTTCCTGCGAACGCCCTTAAAGACATCATCCAGCTCCTTTAATGTATCTTTGAATGGCAGTCTCTCCTTTAGTCGAAGAAAAAATCCCCAGTTACGAATCGTCTTGGAGAAATATAGACGATACGCAACGTAGAAGAAAAGCACCGTAATCAGCACAAACAGGATGGGATCTTTGAGATTAGTCTCTGAGAGATTAAAGAGGCAGGCCACGAGGGCAATTAAAAAGATTGCAACCAATCCTAGCAGTCTATCCAGGAAAAC
>SBBU01000333.1 GCA_005239585.1 Planctomycetaceae bacterium | reverse complement strand
CAAGTCTCTGCAATGTCAGGATATAACGTAGTATTAAGAGATGTAGAGCAGCAATTTTTAGACAAGGCCATGGAGAAAATAAAGAAAGATTCAGTAAAGAAGGAAGAGCCCAAGTGACTTTTGTATTAAGGGAGGGCTTGGCATGAACACCAGAAAGTTTTCAGCCCTGTTGCTGGGTTTGTTCCTTTCTTCTACCCTCCTTGGAAACATGTCAGATAATGCATCATGGCAGGAACAGAAAGAACCAGAGAAAAAAGTTCAAGATAAGAACAATGGGCAGGAAAATTCCTTCGAAGAGGCGATTATTATGGGTGCCGAATACCTCATAGACAAACAGAGTTCTTCTGGGAGTTGGGGCAAGGATGCCACGGCCCTAAATAGGGCAGGCCATGGAGTAGGTGCAATTACTGCACTTGGGCTGCTCGCCATGAAAACCAACGACAAGTCATTAAAGACTCTGGAAGGCTATTCTGAAGCTATTGAAAACGCCCAGACGTATCTCATTGATTCTCTCAAGATCAAGAAAGGTTTTGCTCAGACCTTCGATATCAGGCATTGGAATAATGCGTTCGCCCTCCTGGTTTTAACCCGCCTTTACAGGGAAAAACCCACCGATGATCTCAAGGAGCAGATTGAGTACCTTATCGAAGCCCTCGACTCTGGCCAGGACCGCGCCGGGGGTTGGTCTTATATGCGCGGAGGCAAAGAAAAGCCTGACGAAGACAAAGAAGAAGATAAAAAATCAGAGGAAAAACAAGAAGAGAAAAAAGAGGAGAAAAAGGAAAATGACTCAAATGTAAAACCACAGGCTACTTCAGGTATGACTTTTTTGACAGCCACCTGTCTTTTGGCACTGCTTGAGGCCAAGGATGCCGGGTTCAAGGTACCACAAAGCGCCTTTGATGTGGGTGTAAAATTCCTGTTGAAGATGCGCCAGAGCAATGGAAACTTTGGTTACATGTCGAACAAGACAAATTGCGCCGGCAAGGCTGGATCTTGTTCCCGCAACGTCCCCTGTGAACTTGTCCTCTATCTCTTGGGTGAAGGAGATCAGGAGCAATTGCAAAAGGCGGTGGGCCAATTCTTCGCACAGCGCCACCACCTTGAAAAGACCCGCAAACAAGGGGCTAAAAAGAACAATCAAATCACTCATGCTGGAAAAGAATTGATTGCCCCATATTACTACTTCTTCAGCCACTTTTGGACCAGTCAGGCACTCTATTTTATTGATCCAAAGGCCCTCCTCGACGTTGGCTACAGATATGACGATGAAGGAGATGGCAAGACCCCAGCCGACTGCTTCCAAATCCTGAAAGATGAAATTGTTCAGATTCAAAAAAGTGATGGCAAGTGGATTGACTCTGGCTGGTCCAACTATGAGTACGGCACCGCAATGGCACTCATAATCCTGAGTGGCAATAAAATTTTGTCCGTCACATCCACAGTCCCTGTCGAGAAGGTCCCAAATAAATAAAGCCTCTACAGGCTTGAACCGTCAGCAACACTTATTATACTTTTGCACTATGTATCAGGGTACCGGCAGTCAATCTAAAAGACTGGGAATAAAGGTAGCGGGAGGACTCCACGTTAAAGCAGGACAGATTATTCTTCGCCAGAGGGGAAGAACCTTCATCCCCGCGAAGAACGTTGGGATGGGAACAGACTATACAATCTTTGCATTAAAAGAGGGCATTGTAAAATTCCACGGCAAGAGACGAATAAGCGTCATATCCCCAGAAAAACCGAATTAACAAGATTTCTTACCTCAATTCGAAAGAGACATGGATTGCATAACTACTGATGTTCTCATCATAGGTGCAGGACTTGGAGGGCAAAGGGCGGCAATCGAGGCGCATAAAAGCGGGGCCTCTGTCGCACTAGTTTCAAAAGGCAAGCCTGCAAGCTTTTACAAATTGAGTCCGACACGAGGGATGCAGGTCCCACTCGATAAAAGAGATGAAAGTACTCTCTTCGATGAAATAATAAGCACCGGATTGGGAGAGACAGATGAAAAACTGGCTGAGGTACTTGTGCAAGAGGCCGCGATGTGCCAACAGGAACTTGTCTCAATGGGGGTGCGTTTCCTTGATCAACGAGTCCCCGGCTGTTTCAGCACTGTACCCCGGGCATTTGTCATCCCAGATTTGGATAATCTGAATGAAGCGCTTTCGAGCAAGCTGACGAACGTCATATACGACACTATGATTGTCTCTCTGTTAACCAGCAACGGCAGGGTCTGTGGTGCAATTGGCATAAATAAGGAAGGACAATATATCAAGTTCAGCGCAAATGCCGTTGTAGTAGCTGCTGGCGGAGGAGGAGGTCTTTTCAACAACACACTCACTGTACCATCGATTGTCGGGAGCTCCTATGTCCTTGCGAGTCAAGCAGGCGCAAAAGTAAAGAACCTAGAGTTCTCCCAGATAATGATAGGGATACGAGAGGGCCCTGAATTCTTCAATAAAGACATGTTTCTTCAATCACCAGCTATATGTGATTCAAATGGCAGAGATATCCTGTCGCAATACTATCCCAAAGAATCGCTTCACAAGGCCCTTGTGGAGCGATCTTCTCACTTTCCATTCAGTACACGAGACAGCTCTTATTCGATTGATGTTGCTCTAGCCCGCGCCGCAGAGAGACAGGGTGCCAGAATCAAGGTTGGCGGGACTGGTTACAATGTCGCCCCATTCGCTCATGCCTCAAATGGCGGCATTGTAATTAATGAACGGTGTGAAACTAGCGTAGAGGGTCTTTACGCCTGCGGTGAGGCCGCCACTGGGATGCATGGGGCAGACAGGATAGGTGGCGCCATGGTAACAGCAGCCCTAGTCTTTGGAAAACGTGCAGGCAGATATGCTGCAGCCAAGGCTACAAGAGAGCGCAACATCAATATAGCCAGCCCAAAAGTTGATTTACCAACAGCCGATCCCAAAGGAGGGCTTGATAAAGGTGAAATCAGAAACTTTGAAAAGACTATCAAGGATCTGATGACAAGCAAGGCAATGATTATTCGGGACAAGCAAGAAATACTTCAGGCTATTCCGATTGTCAAATTAGTCCAGTCAGTACTCAACAAAAAATCATTTCGAGACGTATCAAGTATGTGGAAACACTACGAATTAAAGTCCATGACAGACTATGCTGGAATACTCCTAGAGTCATTTTTAAACCGCCCAGAATCAAAGGGCCCACACTACTTTTTGAGATAAATTGAAATTGTTACTTTTATAGAGCAAAAAGTTTATGAGGAATATGAAATGACCAAACAAAGTATCATAGTAATCCTTTTGCTAATCACGCCCGCCTTTTCAGCGGCCCAACAGACTGATCAGGCAAAGGAGTGGGCTGAAAAGTTAAAGGATCCGGACACCGGCCAGAGAAAAGAAGCCCTTTCAAAACTCGTTGAACTCAAGGCAAAGGATTATGTAAAAGAGATCGCCGAGCTTTTAAAGGATACTGAGAGCAGCATAAGAATGAACACTGCATGGGCACTGGGCGAGCTGGGAGCAAAGGAATATGTCAAGGAGATTGCTGAACTATTGAAGGAAAAAAACAGCTGGGTCAAACGAAGCGCCATTTCAGCACTAGGCAAGCTGGGAGCAAAGGAATATGTCAAGGAGATTGCCGCACTTTTAAAAGATGAGAACCCCGGCGTAAGGAAAAGCGCCCTCTCTGTATTGGGTGAGCTGGGAGGAAAGGATTATGTAAAAGAAATCGCCGCACTCTTGAAAGATAAAGACGACGAGATGAGGGAAAAGGCCGCCATTGCATTGGGTTCGTTGGGTGCGAAAGAGTACGCAAAGGACATCGCTGAACTGCTCAAGGACAAAAATGAAAAGGTCAGGAAAAGCGCAATCTCGGCGCTGGGAAAGCTGGGCGCAGGCGAGATAGTAGGACTTTTAAAGGATAAAGATGAAGCCGTAAGAGAAAGCGCCGTCATGACTCTGGGTGAATTAGGGGCAAAAGAGTATGTGAAAGAAATTGTAGAGCTCCTGAAGGACAAGAGTGATAAAGTCAGGAAAAGCTCGCTTGCGGCACTCGGCAAACTGGGCACCAAGGAATGGATAGGACTTTTGAAGGATAAAGATGTTGAGACGCGGGTAATAATAACTCTTGCACTAGCTGAGCTTGGGGCAAAGGAACATGCAAAGGATATTGCCTTACTTTTAAAAGATGAGAATATTGCAGTCAGGCGAAATGCACTCCTGGCGCTTGGCAAGCTTGGCGCAAAGGAATTTGTAAAAGAAATCGCCGCGCTTTTGAAAGATAAGGATGATGATATGCGAGGGAATGCTGCCCTGGCATTGAGTGAACTGGGAGCAAAGGAACATCTCAGGGAAATTGCTGAGCTGTTGAAAGAGAAGAATGATAAAGTCAGAAAAAGTGTACTCTCCTCAT
>SBBU01000051.1 GCA_005239585.1 Planctomycetaceae bacterium | reverse complement strand
TTCTGAAGCCTTCTCAAGCAGTTCCGTTATTTTTTCTGATCCGCGTTCGTTAAAAAGAAATGCTAAGACGGCATAACTATCTAACACCAAATTTCTCAATGCTTCGCTTCCTCTCTTTCCTTATCGGTGGCACGATCATGCAGTAGTTCCCTTACTGCCGAAGTATTGCTCTTAAGCATTCCCCGGATGTTCCGGATATATTCCTTCGTCACGGGCTGAAACAGAATGGCGTTATTCTGTTCGATAAAACAGATCTTAGTCTTGGGTTTAATACCGTATTTCCTGCGAAGGCGCGCTGGAACAACTAATTGCCCCTTGCTCGTAACATATGCCGATTCCATTATGGCTAGTTCTCCAATATGTTATTTTCATCTTACTATCTTAATTAAGTAAGTCAATATAAAAATAAATTAAATAAATGAAATTCACTTGAAAGAGCTCTTCTGAAATGGTAAAATTCTTACATGGACGCGGAACTTAGAGGCCAATTTGATAGGATAGATGCCCGCTTTGAAAAAGTGGAAGCCAAGTTTGAAAAAGTGGAAACTAAACTGGATCGGGTCTTGTTTGGTATTGTCGGCACCTTGCTTGCCTACGCGCTGGGAATCGCGTGGCGCCATTGTGGTAATTGCCCTAAAATAGGAGGGAGAGTACATGAACACTTTCTTTCATCTTGAAAAAGTAGCCAAGAAGGTTATTTCCTGGGCAAAATCACTAGAAGTGACGTACGATGATGATAGTCATCATGGTCCATGCTGTGATAGTGGTTGTGTAGACCATAACTGTGTTGGTAGTAATCCTAATAACCTTGCAAACCATGGTGGATGGAATTATGGTAATAGACATTAATTCTTAATACGGTTTCCACCCCCTTTTTTTTCAATTCTCTAAGTTTTTACTTACACGGGCGGAAACTTGTTCGTCGGCTCTGGCCATGCTGCGGCCATTATCCAAGGACTTTAAAATATCTTTTACCATACCAACTGGCGTATCGGCTCCAAACTGATCCTGACGAGCATTTGCCCCCTTCTCATAGTTTTTACTAAGTGTCTCTCTTACGCGGTTCATCATTACAAATTGCCTTTCCTGATCACTTAAATTCGGAGACTTATCGATGATAGCCCTTCCTTCTTCGATGACCTGGATCATTGATGACATACTTAAATTTGTTGTGTCATTTTGAGTAGATCCCCGCCTTACGTCTATGCTACCAGTTGCTCCAAAAAATTTTGGAGTTTTGATTTCACCAGAAGCATTTGCCGATCCAGCACTTATCCCAGTTTCCTGATATAGGTTGTTCTGGTCCTGTACTAATGAAGTGGCAAGGGCGAATACCTCGGCTCTGCCTTTATCAGAGTTAAGATCAAGACCCCTGTCTGCAACGGTCCGAAAGATAGAAAAATCACCCTGCAATGTTGCCTGATAAGCCCCCTCATATCTAGTGCCACGTTCAAAAGTATCTTTATTGGTATTACGGCTTTCCCTGCCTATTGTTGAGGAAGTATGGTCATGTCTCTGTCTTTGACCGCCACTGGTGACTAACCCACCTGAAATTTTGTCCGTATCCGGGTTTAATCGGAAACTGACATTATCACCAGGCTTAACCGAGAGATTCTTGAGCCCAGCATCTCTAAAGGCCTTCTCGAAGAGAGGAGCTGTTTTCGAGTCGGCCACTATCGAGCCGCCTCCATGACCTACTTCCAGAAACTTCATAAACCCCTTCTCGCCCTTAAACCCTAGCGCCGACGCCTGGGCGCGCTGCTGCTTGTATTTTGCAGCCGGGTCCATAACCCTAGTGGCTGCTGCGCCGCGGATATTTGCATCTTTAGTCCGGTTATACCCATCGGCTTGCCCTGTTTGTTCGACAGCCTTGAGCTTACCCGTAGCGTCAGCGACGGCCAGAGGATTAATCCCCATTGTTTCAAACTTATGGGCCTTCGCCGCGGCCTCGGTACTCTGAATAGCCGAAATCGCTCCAAACATCTTGCTTTTATCACCACTAAAATACTTGTTTGCCGCTTCTTCCTGGGACCCTACCTCCTGAAATCCTCGTGTGGACTGCATCTCTGAAATGAATTTATTGTAATCTTTAAAATCGCCCTGAAAGCCGTTCTCTCTCGCGGTATTAAAAGCCGCCATAATGCCTTTGCGATCGCCAATGTCTTTCTCAAAACCGATTTGGTGATGGGTTTCTAACTTATTAGGGTCTCTTTCAAACGCATTTGCTATGGCTCTGGTTTGTGCCGTTTCCATTCTGGCAAGCTTGTTCGGGTCGCCACCGTATTCTTCTTTCACCACAGCGGCGTCTGCGGCTGTTCGGGCGAATCCTAAGGATGCTCCCTGCTTCTTTATTTCTAAGGCATTTTCCAGTCCTAGCTTCTTTGCCACATCTCCATATGCAGCCCCATGGATAATCCCGCCGACCTTGTCTGAAGCTAATAACCCAGCCGTCGCAGAACCCCCAAACGTGTTAATAAGCCCGGACATACTTCCAATTTGGCCTGCAGCCTCTGCCGTTTTTGCCCCTGTTCTCTCCATAAAATCAAATCGGTAGGCGTTAGACATCTGGGGAATTGCACCTTCAAATTTATTTAATGCCGCCGATGCGCCTTCTGGGGTTGCTAACTGGCCAGCAGCAGCTCCCGCGGCCTGGGGAGCCGACATTAACTGTCCCGACATGGCGCTGACTGCATGACCGCCAAATCGAACAAGCATCGTTGTTAGAACAGTTGCCAGGCCTAGTCCAGACCAACGAATAATTCCAAAGGCAGCCAAGGTCTTTAGCGAGGATATTCCAAATGAGGATACCGCGACCAGGCCTAACTGATATTGTCGAACCTCCTCAAAAACCACGCGACTGTAATCCATTGCAAACTGATGGACAATTACATCCGTAATGCCCCAGGCCGCTAACCAGATAAAAAAGCCTAAAAACATCATGAGTGCTTTCCCCGATATCGGGGTCGGTATGAAGAGTGCTAGAA
>SBBU01000277.1 GCA_005239585.1 Planctomycetaceae bacterium | reverse complement strand
GTCGATGGTAGGAATTTGGTTTTGAGGCAACTCCCCAGAAATCATATTTATAGTGAGGATAAATATCAAAAGGAATGGGTTCTATAGTCTTAAATCTATTGTTGGTTATCAGGATAGACTTATATCCTACCTTCTGCGCCGCATTTAGAACATGTATTGCATAGTGGTAATGATGACCTCTAAAGTCTGTAATGGAATGGTCAATCAATATAAATTTAGGTTTCATTTATTCAGAACATGCTAGAATTTTATCCTTTTCGCCCCAGAACCAATCAATTGTCTTTGCAAGTCCTGTTTCCAACTGGGTCAGTTTCAAATCTGGCATATATTTCTTTAGTTTACTTGTTACAAGGCATTTAGACCGGGCGCCGACATATTTAGAAGTATCGAATTGAATCATATTGAAATCATAGCCTACCTTGTTACAGATTAACTTTGCAAAATATCTTATAGTGTGTTCCTCTCCGGCGCCTATATTAATAAGCTCGTTATCTACTCTGTTTGCTAGCTGGAGCGTGATCCTTACGAAATCCTCTATGAAGACAAGTTCTCTGGATTGATTTCCATCACCCCATAATATTACAGGCTTTCCATATATCTTGCCAATCATAATTTTTCTTATTAGGTCAAAGATAAAGTGCATTTGACGCTCATCGCTGTGATATCCTTGACCATAGAGTGTAGATGGAACTAAACAAAGGTATTTGAGGCTAAACTGTTTGTTTAGTGCAAGCAGACCACTATAGAGCATCCTCTTTGTCATCGCGTACGTGAATAGACTCTCAATCGGGAGCCCATTCATATAATTTTCCTCTACAAGCTCCTTAGCTGGATCGTATGCACAGCTTGTGCCCATACAAATCAATTTGGCTTTAGGCTGATATTTCTGCCACCATGTAAGGACATTTGTGTTTATCTGTTGATTTATAATCCACTGTTCACCAGGGTGATAAAGACAGAAATCTCCTGCCTGTGTCCATGCAGCCAGATGGAAGATCTGATCTACGTGCTCCCTGCCAAAACGATCCAACGATCCTTGAACTCTCAGATCGCAGTTCTTTGAATTCAGTCTGATCAATTCGTGTCTCTGCTGCTCAAGCACCATGCAAAGTGCCTTTCCGAGAAAACCAGTGGAACCAGTAACAAGAATCTTCAAACATTTACCTCCTTTGGGTTTACAGGGAAATAAAACTCGACACCCTTGTTCAAAAGGTGTTTGTTGTTCGCAAGGATCTCCTTTTTAAAGTTCCAAGCGAGAACATAATAGATATCTGGGATCTCTTTTAATTCCTTCTCGATAACTATTGGAATGTGCATCCCAGGGGAATACAAGCCGCGCCTGAGCTCATTCTTCTCGACTAGGTAATCAATGTACTGAGTACCGACCTTAAAATAATTGAGCAGGGTGTTACCTTTTGCAGGGGCGCCTAGACCAAACATCCGTTTTCCGAGTTTTTTGCTTTTATCGAGGTAGTCTAGATTTTCATTCTTCATCTGTTTTATTCTTGCAGAAAAATCTATATATGTTGTAAATTCATTAGCCTTGTCGTCCGATTCTGCTCTTTGCATGGCTATTAACCGTTCGCTTTGCTGACGCCTGCCATTGTGTGTAACAAAGGCGATAATTGAGCCTCCGTGTATGGGTGATAAATATGCATCGAAAAGAGAGAGACCGTGCCTTTCAAGAAGAACGCTGATGGTTTCAAGATTGTAGTAGAGGAGATGTTCGTGATAAATCTGGTCAAAGGCGAGATTTTCCACGATTCGCTTCATATAAAGGAATTGTACGACAAAGACGCCATCATCTCTTAGCGCCTCGCGGATACCGTCGGTAACAGAGTGGAGTTCTTCAAGATGAAAAAAGACACCGGCGGCATTGATTACATGGAACTTTCGTCCAATTCTTCTGACAACTTCAAGATTGAAAAACTCATTTAGAGTCTCGATTCCTGCATCATTTGCAATTCTGGCTGTTCTCTTGGAGGATTCAACACCTAGAACGTCATAACCGAACGCCTTGAAGTGTTTCAGTTGGGTCCCATCATTAGAGCCAATATCAAGCGCTGATTTAATCGTTACACCTTGGAAAAATCTGTTATCTACTTCCTCTGATACGGTTTTAAAGTGTTCGCTGAGAGAACGAGTAATACCAGAAAGGTAGGTATGATCTCCAAACATAACTTCTTTCTTTACTGTGTGATTAAGTTGAGCCGTCTTGCAATCATGGCAATAGACAACTTGAAGTGGGTAATGGGGTTCTTTTCCGACCTCTTCTTTTTTCAGGAAATGGTTACACCAAGGTTGTTTCCCGAGGTCGATTATAGGTTCTAGTCTAATAGAGTCACAAACACGACAATTCATATCTTGTGTAAATTTTAGCATTATAACATCATTTATGTGATAAAGCCATAGACGATTTGGACTCTAAAAATGATTTGCGTGAATTAGATTAGCTTACTAGGTTTTAATTTCTGCAAGTTATGTATTTGTATTTATACACCCTTTTCGCACTCAAGAATTCTGGAGGATAATCCAGTTTTGATAAGAATTCTTAGGAGGAGGCAGAAAATCCACAATCTTCATGTACCTTCCCCAGTAACGTTTTACTACTTCCTCTCGGTAAAATGTCTGACTGATGAAAGCGTCACCATAGAAGAAGAAATCTTCATCGATGTTTGATTTCTCAAGCATACTTTGTGGATGCCCATTTTTTACCCATTCCAGATTTCGGTTATCGTGATAGAATTTCCAAGCAGTTTCGCATTGAACGGTTTGAATACAAAGACCTCCGGGTTTAAGGACTCTCCTGAATTCCAACAGCCACATGTCCCAGAGGTGTTTCGTATGTGTGAAGACAGATATACCGTAAATCACGTCTAAAGAAGCATCGCGGTAAGGTAGGTGCGGAATAGTCGAACCGCTGCTAACATCGAACACCGGAGGAAAGTAGCGACGCATCCATTCGACCAAAAAAGCCTGAATATCAATACCATAAAGTTTCCATTTGAGCGTCTTGTGTTCGTTGTAAAAATGGCGAAGGACTCGTCCGGATGAACAACCCCAGTCTAAAATTGATATGTTCTCTTTAATTCCATAATGTTTCTTAATAATTTCCATGATAAAGTCATGGTCATATTTTCCCCATTCAAAATAATGTTTAACGTCGTCAGTGGCATATCCGGCACGGCAGTGTGGAGGAGGAAATGGAAGAGGTTCACCATCTATATAAACTTCTTTGCTGAAGACAGGAGCATGTGTCTCAAGGTTATAGTCAAGGGGTGAATGGTATATATATTTTGGCATCAGAAGGTCATGTTCAATGGAATGTAATTTTTGTGTATTTTTATTTTCCTGAACTAAGGCTGGTGTTTTGCTCTTAAGAAGCTTTATTTCTTCTGCATTCTTTTGGTTTTCCTGATCTATAGTCAGCGTTTTACTATTTAGAAGCCTTATTTCTTCTGCGTTTTTTTGATTTTCATTAGAGCATGTTTGGATCGTTTCTTTCAAATACATTATTTCCTTTTTATCGGGTACTTCAAAGGCCTTTTTTAATCGTGACTTTAGCCATTTCTTAAGAAAATAAAGCATTTTGTTCCCCTAAAAAAGTAAGG
Source organism: Planctomycetaceae bacterium (assembly GCA_005239585.1). Next base: position 1,423 of record SBBU01000277.1, on the reverse strand, counting down.
ATTATAGCGTCATTTAAAAATAAAGTTGTGATTGAATTGAATCAAACTGCGCAATACGCGAGATCTTGGCTCCATTGACTTTAAAAGTGTCATCCCGAGTGTTATTCAAAAAGTCGAAATATATTTTTGTTTCTGCCGAGTCCGATAGATCAATGATCCAGTCTCTATAGTTCTCAGCTAAGATTCGCGTGTAGGCATGATATCTAAAGATAACCTTATTAGCTATTTTAACTCCACACATCATCTCATTTTGAGTGCCCTCTGCGACAAAGTCCACGTCAATTAAATATCTTCCTTTTTCGAGTTTAATTGGATTTTTTGTGGTAGTGGAGTTGTTGTTAACTGTAAAATCATCTTGTGTTAGTGTTATAACTTCAATAAAGGTGAATGGGGGTTTATAAGCAACTTGCGAGAGTTTATTTCGATGAATATAGAGATTATTGCGTATATTAACACCTTTAGGGTAATCTTCGGATTTTTGGATTTCACGGTAGGAATTTAGGTCAATTGATATATAACCTTTAGCTCGCAGGAGATCTAGGCAACGTGGGTCGTTTGGTTGTGTTTCTAGTATCATATGAGGCTTGGCAGCCTCTATTGTATTTAACATCCCATTTAATGCATCAAATTCTGCACCCTCAATGTCCATTTTTATAAAATCAGGGGTTAACCCGGTTTTTTTTACGAAATCATCAATGGCTATCGTTTGGATATAAAATGCAGGCTTGTCAGTATCCGCAGTTGAGTAGATTCGATCGTTAAGGTGGCCGCCTAGATAAATGGGCATTTTTACATTAGATGTGTGATAAACCGCTTCATTATAAACTTGAACATTACTACAGCCGTTTACAATTACGTTATACTGGGTTTTATCTACAATTCGCGGGCTTGCTTCAAAGGCACATACTATGCCCTTTGGACCTACCATTCGAGACATTACTGTCGTAAGACCGCCAAAGTTTGCACCGATGTCAAATGCTATATCCCCGGGCTTACAAAGGTCACGTATAGCAATTTGAACAGGAGGTTCCCACAGATTTCCTTCGTACCAATAAGACATGCCATATGGTGTTGGCGGGCATTGCATTTGTACATAATTTACAGCTTTTTTTACTGTTGGCAAGCCAAATACTTGTTTGATTCTCCTTTTTACCCAGCTTTTCAACATACTCATTTGTAGTATGCTCACTTATGTAATAGTCTTTGAGGTGTCAGTTTTCCAGACAAATGAATGCTGTTCATATCTATTATCGTTAAAAATTCTATACTGAGGATCAATAACTTGACTGTTTAAAGAACGGTGCTGCTGTTCAACTGACGATAGTTTTTGCCCGATCGAGAGAAGAATGTTACGTAACTCTTTTTTTGTTATTTTTTCAATATAATCAAGCAATCGATATCCCTCCAGAAGAGAATTAATACC
>SBBU01000049.1 GCA_005239585.1 Planctomycetaceae bacterium | reverse complement strand
TTTGTTTTGGGCCAAGGTATGCATTTCTAGAGCTCATTGCGAGGCCGTCTTCTTCTCGAAGCGTTGACATTAGCTTTACTATGACATCATAATTTAGATCCTCAGCCATTCTATTTATGATTAAATATTGTTGGTAATCTTTCTGTCCAAAGTATGCAATATTTGGGCGAACGATATTAAAGAGTTTCGCGACAATTGTCATCATCCCTCTAAGGTGGCCCGGCCTAAAAGGTCCGCAAAGTTTTTTAGTAAGCTCGGCTTGATCGGTAAATGTGTCAAATCCTTTTGGATACATCTGTGCAACTGAGGGGACAAATAGTACGTCTACCCCTTCTTCTTCACATGTTTTCCTGTCAGTTTCAGGTTGCCTTGGGTATCTGTCATAATCTTCGCCCATACAGAACTGAAGTGGGTTTACAAAAATACTTAATACTACAATATCGTTTTCCTTTCGAGCGGCTTTTATTAGGCTAATGTGACCCTTGTGGAGCGCTCCCATAGTTGGGATGAATCCAATCTGTAGATCACGCTTGAAGCAAAATTTGACATAGTCTCTCATTGCGCCGACAGTTTCAATAACTTTCATGTTTAGGTTTCAGGCCTCCTTTTTACTGCAATGAAACAAACAGGTACTCAACAGGCCAGGTCGCATAGACGCCAGATCCGCTTCGGCAGCACGCGTCGCGGGGTATTCGGTGGCGGCAAATAATCTGTGGCACAACACTATCCTAGTAATCGTCATCTTTGAATCTCTTCTAAAATTCTTAACGATAAGATCATAATTCATCGAGTAATTCACGCACAGTGTTCGGTTGACCAGCTATTATAAATTGTTCATTTAGATCGGAGAGAGGCTGAAGGACAAAGCGTCTGGTAGTTATCCTAGGATGGGGAAGAATAAGGTCCTTTGTTTTCAGGGTAACAGAGTCATAAGTTAAGATATCAATATCTATTATCCTTTCAGCCCATCTTGCAGCGGCGTTTCTTCCAAGTTCTTTTTCAATTCCTTTGACTGAACTAAGGAGCTCAACTGGCCTCAAAGAGGTTGTTATTTCGACTACACAGTTTAGAAATCTTGGCTGATTTGTACGTCCTACTGGGTCGGTATCATATATCCGGGACGCCCTAATGAATTTGGTTTTTTCTAGGCTTTTAAGGGAGTTTAAAGCGTTTTGTAGGTTTGAGTATCTATTTCCGAGATTGGATCCTAGAGATAAATAAACTCTTGACATTGTCGATTAATATATAGGCAATATATTTTTTGTCAACCCCTGGGCGAGCTAGGATTAGTGACGCCTTTAGTAAAGGGTGATCCCGAGCTCGCGAGGGATCAACCCCTAGGTGGGCTAGGGTTTAGTGCATGGTGATCTTGCCCCACCTGACTTGGCTGGCAGGCAAGCTCGGGATTTCCCCCAAGTTTGCTGTGGGATTGTCTAGCACAACTAGTATAGTAGGAGGAGAGGCATGAAAACAGTAATAGGCTGTGCACTTGCTCTGCTCTTTATCTTTCTGTTATTCAACATTATAAACTCATATCGTGATATGTTGCAAATAGCAGAAAGAGTGGATAAAATTCAGAATAGAGTAGAAGCTGTACGCAGAGACAATGTGACGGCTCAGATAAGGCTTAGAGCCCTTACAGAGGATCCACTCTATAGGGAAAGATTACTCATAGAGGGGGGGATTGTTAAAAAGGGTGAAAAAGTGATCAAAGTTTTTACTCGATAAATATGGTTCAAGAAGGCGGAAAGTTTCTGTCCCAAAGGGAGATAGACTCACTTCTTTCTTCTATAGATCAGGGAGAGGTAGAGGTTGGAGCTCAGGAAGAACACGCTAAAAAAGTTGTCCCATATGATTTCAAACGGCCTGAGCGAGTAGCGAGAGACCAGCTTAGGGCGATCGAGACACTCCATGAAGTTTTTTGCAGAAATACTCAGGCAGCCGTGTCAGGGTGGCTAAGGAGTGTACTAGACCTGGGTGTTGTTAGTATAGATCAACTCACCTATTCTGAATTCATTAATTCACTCCCTAATCCTACTTGTTTCAATGTGCTTTCATGTGAACCACTTGAAGGAAATTTTATAGTTGAGATAAATCCAACAGTTGCGTTTCCGATAATTGAAAGACTTCTCGGGTCAGGAAAGGCCATAGCGACTCCGCCTGAGCGGGCACTAACTGACCTGGAGTGGAAATTAGTAGAGAGAATTATTACCAGAATCATCACTGGCCTGCAGGATGTCTGGACAAGTGTAGCGCCAATAATACTCAAGATAACAGGGCGTGAATCAAATCCCCAGCTTGTGCCTATCATGCCCCCAAATGAACCTGTTATCGCAGTGAAACTTGAATTTAGCATGGGAGAGTACAAGGGACATATTAATATCTGCATACCTGTCGTATCAATAGAGGGAGTAATGGACAAGCTCTCTACACACACATGGTTTGTTAAAAAGAAGGACAAGGGAGATATAAGGCATGAGCGAATTACAGAGACTCTCTCTGCAGCAAAACTTACAGTCTCTACATTTTTAAATGAACACATTGTAAAGCTTGGTGATCTCAAGTCACTCCAAGTGGGAGATATCATTCTAACGAATCACAAAGAGGAAGACCCGCTAGTTGTCTGTATAGAGAACAGACCAAAATACGATGGTATTCCGGGGAGCATAAAAGATAAAAAAGCGGTAAGAATATTGCATAAAATTAGCAGGAAGGAAATGGTCACAAGCGAGGCAAAAGGGTATGTGGAGATTTTAAAGGCTTCAAAACCAGAGTCTGCTACTGGACAATCTGGAGAAGCAGGCGGGGTATCTGATTCGATAATGAAAAACATTGTTAGCACAAGAACTACATGCTCTGTGCTCCTTGCCGAGAAAACAGTTCACATGAATGACGTTTTAAACCTAAAACAAGGGACTATTATAGAGTTTAACGACAACATAAGAGAACCTCTTGCAATGGAAATAGGTAATGTAAAACTTGCCAGAGGCTTAATAGTTAAAATGGGCGAAAGGTTCGGATTCCAAGTCGTTGATTTTATACTGAATAAATAGTCCATTCAGTTGCAGTCGTGATCATAGAAGCATATTCTAGTCGCAGTGATTCCCTTACGAGCTTGTTTTATAACTAGCATATAGTGATTAAATCGATTGAAACGGTCTCTATAATGCGCTTTAATTTCCTTTAGTGAACTACATGGCTATAAAACAGGCGCCGAGCGTCGCTTTTCAGGTTATTGATGGAAGAGCAGTGCTTGTTACACCCAGGAAGAATACAATACACTATATGAACGAGATAGGGACTGATATATGGAATTATATTGCTGAGGAAAGGACTGAAAATGAAATCATAAGCTTTATCCAAGAAGCTTATGAGGTGGACGAAGCAACTGCCAAGTCTGACGTCATGGATTTCATCCAGAAACTAGAGTCCAAGGGTCTGCTTGAGATAAAGCAATGACTCCTCTTCAACAGCTTCAAAAAACTGCCTGGCAAAAGACTATCCCCCTAGTATGTATATTTGAACTTACAAGACGATGCAATCTTCGTTGCAGGCATTGTTATGCCATACCAGATCAAGGAAGAAAAGAACTATCTTACGATGAGATAAAAAATGTAATAGATCAGTTGTATAATCTGGGCACGCTATTCATTACATTCACGGGGGGTGATCCTACAGTAAACAAGTATTTCATGGACATTGTCAAGTACGCTTCAGACAAAAGAATGGCAATTCAGATCTTTACAAATGGATTGTTAATCAACGATGACTGGGCGGAAAAAATATCGGAACTCAACACATTCTACGTCGGTCTCTCTGTTTATGGGGCCGTAGCCCAGACACACGACAACATTACAGGGAGACCGGGCTCGTGGCAAAAGACAATCGATGCCGCAAGACGCCTCAGAGATAGACAAGTATTAACAGTGCTGAAGTATGTTGTCATGAATCTAAATGCCCATGAGTATGATGCTATGATCAAGATGGCAAAGGATCTGGGAGTTCACTATAGGGTAGGCACAAATATCAAACCGCGTGATAATCTGATGTTAGATACGCTTGCATTAAGAGTGCAAAAAGAGCAGTTAGAACACGTTTTGGAAGGTCAGTTTGCGGAAAAATTTTACAAAAAGACCATACGTGAGGACCGTTCTGACTTTATATGCGCAGCCGGGAGAACGCTTATAAACATAAATGCCTATGGAGATGTTCACCCATGTGTTGCACTTCCGATCTCGGCTGGTAACGTACGAGATTTGCCCCTTGTAGACATTTGGACAAACGGTTCAATATTCAAGTCACTCAGAAATCTGGATCACTTGAAGAATTTGCATACGTGCCCAGAGTGCGAACTACGAGCACATTGTAATAGATGCCCTGGGAATGCATATACAGAGACAAAGGATCTCTATGGACCAGAGCCGGGCGCTTGTCTAGAGGCAATGGCTATGAAAAAAATTGAAAATCAACGTAATGGCATACATGAAGAAGTAGAGCCGCCTCCTGGCGTAAAGTTCTTGCAAAACGGCCAAAATGAGTGTCTGCCTGGTTGGAGAAATGAAGAGGTTGTAGAGCTGTCAAAAATAGGCTGCAGCTTGAGCGCATGATCTAAATTCATATCTTAAGAGAAATGGAATTTGTTATTCTTTCCAGAAAGCGCACATTGTATTCAACAAGGAGACTCGGAGAAGAAGCAGACACCCTAAAGGTTAAGACACGAATCATAGATCCGGTTCGATGTGTTATAAGCCTGACAGATAATAAACCTAATATACTGGTTGGGGGTAAACCGTTAGATAACGTGGACGTTGTTCTCCCACGCGTAGGGACATATGCCACTACGTTTGCTATAGCAATTGTAAGACAGTTTAGACTCATGGGAGTGCCAACAGTCAATAGTGATGAGGCAATATCTCGGACTAGAAATAAATTGAGATGTATGCAGTACCTCGTGCAGAATGGCATCAATGTGCCGGATACGATAATGGCACGCTATCCTTACCACTTTTCAAAACTCTTAAAGTTTGTAGGGGGTACGCCTGTGGTGTTGAAACTCTTGACTGGAACTCAAGGTACAGGCGTTATTCTTTCAGAGACAGCTGGAGCTGCACAGTCGGCTCTTGAGGCGCTCTGGAGCCTCGGACAGGACATCATGATGCAAAGGTTCATACGTGAGAGCAAAGGGAAAGATCTGCGGGCGCTTGTTGTCGGGGGTAATGTTGTGGCAGCCATGAGGAGGACAAGTCAACGTGAAGAGGAGTTTCGTTCGAATATTCACAGGGGCGCCGTTGGTGAGCCTGTGAAGCTGAAATCAGATTACGAGGAGGTAGCCCTGAAAGCAGCAAAGGTTACAGGGCTGGGACTGGCTGGAGTGGACATCTTGGAGAGTAAAGATGGTCCTCTTGTAATAGAGGTGAATTCTTCTCCCGGCTTCCAAGGGCTTGAAATAGCTACGAGAAAAAATGTAGCCAAGTTGATTGTTAAATATGCAATAAAGTGTGCCAAAAATGGAACGAGATGATTACTTTGTAATAAATGACACAAGAGTAAATCGCGGCTCAAGACAGGTTATTGAGCTCAAGATAAGCGAGCTCTATACTGCCTCTCCTGTCGTTATCCATGTAAACTGCATTCATGGTGTTGACCCCGGGCCTGTTCTTTTTATTACCGCTGTGATTCATGGTGATGAGCTTAATGGCATCGAAATAATCAGGCAGTTAAATCAACAAATAGACCCAGCTAAACTCTCCGGCACTTTGCTTCTTGTACCTATTGCTAATCCTATTGCGTTTGTTTCGCGCACGCGTGATCTCCCGGATGGCAGAGACCTCAATAGATCTTTTCCGGGGAAGGAAAAAGGCTCAATGGCAAGCCATATTGCAAATGAGTTGTTCCAGCAGATCATAATGAAGAGCAACTATGGAATAGATCTTCATACGGCAAGTTATGGGAGGACAAATCTCCCTCATGTTAGGGCAAATCTCGCAAATTCACGCGTTAGAAACCTTGCCTTTTCATTCGGGTGCGAGATTATAATCGACAGTGTTGGTGAAGATGGGACGCTGCGATGCTGCGCGACAGCCAAGGGAGTCCCTACAATCGTTTTCGAGACAGGCCAGCCTATGACGTTTGATAAGGCAAGCATCCAAAAGGGAGTGGCTGGGATAAAGAATGTCCTTTCTGAGCTGAAGATGTACAATTTCGAACGCATGTCTCCGCGTCTCCAGCTTGTGGTCAACGAGCATAAATGGCTTCGCTCCGATCATGGCGGAATACTTATTCTTAATGCAAGACCGGGAAGCCTTGTGAAAAAAGATCAGGAGATAGGCTATATAACTAATCCCTTGGGGAGTCAAGTTCACTCGGTAAAATCTCCTTGCAGAGGACTAGTGGTATCAACCACAACAATACCGACGACCATACCGGGCAGCGCCATTTGCCACATATGTAGATTAGATCCCGCCAAATACAAAATTCTTAGAAATCTGAGGATTTCATAACTGTGATTCGTGTTTTTCCAACAGCAAATGTGGAGCCCCACGGCTTGACAGCCGTGACTCCTGTTTCTTCGGCGGGGCGACATCCGCCGAAGCTGGAAGCGATTCGCATTCCTCCACGCCTTTACAAGCGTGGCTTCCTGCGGAGGCGGGTGAAACACTACGGACTTTAGTAATCAAGGCCAAATACTACTTTTTTTTCTGGCAGTGGGCGCAGATACCAAGTTCATCAGCACATGCTTCGCAAATACGGTATTCTTGTCCCGCTTTTCTTTGGCATCGCGGGCATGGTATAAGCTCCGAAGTGTATTTTTTGCCGGCTGCTATGGCACATTCTGTCGGATTTTTGAAGATACATTTTCCGTCCTTGATCCACTTTTTATCCTCCTCGCTGATCTCACCTTTCTTCAGCTCCTCCAGAATCTTCTTGCAGCGTGATTCGACCTCTGCATTCCCCGCTTTCTCTGCCTTTTTCAATTCCTCTTCTACCATCTTTTTCACATTCACATCCTTATATTCTTTGCCTAACCGGATGATTTCACGAGTAGCCTCATCACGCACCTTGGGATCATCACTGTCTAGCTTGTTAAGCTCAAGTTTCACCTTAATGTGCAATACTTCAGAAATGGCCCGGGCTTCATCATTACCAGGTTTCTCGAAAAGCTTCTCGAGCTGTTGTTCCAAATCCACCCCGCCTTTTTGAATCTTGTCGGCAAGCTCACGAAGCAAGTTATTATTAGCCTCTAGCTGTAGAACGTGCTCACAGGCGTTGGTTGGACACATGTGTTCTTTCTTTTTCGGGCAGGTATCACATGTGAGTTTTCTTCCACATTTGACACACGCTCTTCCCGGTAAAAGATGCCACACATAGCGATTCAACCACCAAATCTCTTTAAGAGCTTTCAATACCGATTCTTGATGCTGAGAGCTCACAGCTGATAGCTTTGCTAGCTCCTTTGCCATCCTAGCCTGCTCTTTTCGATCTTTTGAACTAAAACTTTCGATCACTTTTTGAATTAGCTCCTTTGTTGCATTCTCCATTGTTTTTTTATCCTTTGAGCCAAGGTCATCAATCAGCTTTTGAATGTCGGGCTCTTTTTGATCCTGAATGATTTTCTCTCCGCACCATGAACAAAGACCAAGTTCCACTGCTTTAACAAAGCACATACTACAATATTGTGGTCGAACACACTTAAGATCATGTTTGATTACCTTCTCTGATGCCCAAGCACAACGCTTTTGTTTATAATGCTCCTCCAACTTAAACCTGTACTCCTTAGAAAGCACTACACTATTACAGATTTTATGAAAAAATACCTCGTATTTTTCAGAAGTCCATATTTCATCCCGTGATACCTCCTTCTTACAACTTCCACAGTACCACGTCTTTGCTTTATTGTCCTGTCCTACTGTTTGCTTGTTTTCCTCTGGAGCCTTGTCTTGCCTAACAGTTATCTTTTCGCCTGCGGTTAACTTTTCGCTCCCGTAAATGTTTGAAACATATACAGAGCCTGATTCGACAGAGACGAGAAGAAGAGCGATAGCGACACCCTGTAGTAATTCTTTTTTCATGGCCTTTTCTCCTTTAGAATTTACAAACTCTAAAACAACTAGGAATTTTGTACCAAGTACGCTGACCTCAGCGGCAGGAGTCTTCACAGTGAAACTTTTTTCCTGCTTGTTGACATTAAAATTGGCAGAGCCCTGTGTTAACTCTAGGACGGTTCCTGTAGTTTGGTCGAGCTTTTTAACCTCAACCTGCGTGTTCTGATTTACCTCTATTACAGTCTTATCTAAAAGCTTGACTGATCCTTTTTCTCCTTCTGCTGTCCTAATTAAATTATCAGAGATGGTTACCTTGCCATCTATTACCTGTGCAACTGCTTGGTTCATATTATTTGTATCATGAGACTGGTTTATTACGAACCACACTGAAACGAGACAAAGGACAATTGCTGCTGCAATCGAGTACCAAACTAGCTTCGAAGACTTGAGGGTGTTACGTACCATAGTTTTTCTATGATTTTGTCCAAGTGAGATCTGCTGAATGCTACTACCCCAACGCCAAACCTTTTGAAACTGGGCATAGTCTGTCTTACATGAGACGCACTCAGAGACATGTTTGGTAATTTGTAATTGCTCTTCCTCAGATGCGTTTCCTGTCACGTCACGCACCAGTAAATGTTTCATATCATTACAGGGTGTCATCCTTGTACCTCCAAAAAAGGTTTGAGGCGATTCCTGAGAAATTCCAAGGCCCGTGTCATACGTACCTCAACTGTCTTGGGCGATATCTCTAAAACCTCCGCTATCTCTGAATATTTCAGCCCTTCTACACGGCTCAAGATAAACACCTCGCGTTCTGATTCAGGCAATGCCTGAACTGACTCTTCATAACTAGCCTGAAGTTCTTTTAGATCAAATGTGTTGTGTGATTGAATAACGAGCGTCTCTTGCATCTTTTCCAACGGGACTGTTTTTCGAACAGCCTGACGACGTGTCTTATCCACCAAGCGATTTCGCGCCATTTTCAACAAATAGGGTTCGAAAGGTTTCTCAGGGTTGTAGCCATTTCTATGTGTCCACAGCCTAGTAAAGACGTCCTGAACCACCTCCTCTGCCAGAACACGGTTCTGACAGATGCGATACACATAATTTAGCACCAGCCCGTGATACTGCTCAAAAATCTCAGTAAAAGCCTTTTTATCCCCTTGTTTAAAGAGTATCATTATCCCTTCTTTTTCACTCCTCATTGGCAACGGATTTCTTTCCACATTCGTTGTTCTATATTTAATACGCATGAAACACAAGTTTCCCTAAGCTGACATACGCGTACAGAAATAGATAGACTTGGCCAATGGCAGATTAATCCAGTACCGTGCGGTAATGGGTAATCAACCCTTCAGCTACCCTGCCCAAGGCTACCCAGATGGTGGCAAGGGGTGGGTATGGGCACCGTCGAAGGATCAAAACATCAATCGAGGCTGAATTCTACTTTTTTTTCTGGCACTGGTTGCAGATACCAAGTTTATCTGCACAAGATTTGCAGAGTTTATCCTCTGCATTATAGTATCTTTCTACTTTACACCGCTGGCATAGAACGCCTGGCCAGTCCTTTTGGTTCGGTCGAGAGTACTTGCGCAAGGGCCCACAATCACATATTCCCTCTTTGATCCACTTTTTATCCCCCTCGCTGATCTCGCCTTTCTTCAGCTCCTCTAGGATCTTCTTGCAGCGTAATTCGACCTCGGTGTTGCCTTTTGCGCCCTTCAATTGCTCCTCGACTGCCTTGATGACAATCGATTTTGCAACCTTGCCCAACTCGATGATTTTACTTGTTGCCTCGTCGCGCACCTTGGGATCATCACTATTTAGCTTTTCCAAAAGCTCCTTGAGTTGTTTTTGCAGGCCGGAGCGAATCTCATCGGCAAGTTTTTTCACTAGCTCCTTTCTGACCAGCTCATCTTTTGTCAGCCCAATTTTTACACCACAATGGAGGCAAAGACTGGGATCTCTAGGACATTTGCAATTATATTTGCACAGACTAGAGCACATTTTAAAACAATCTAATAAGTAATCTTTATGTATTTTCCCGCTGCAACAATCTTTGTGATGCTCTCCATTGCCGAGTTTGTCAAGTCTTGTCTCTTTTTCCAATGCTTCTAGCGCTGTTACACCGATTTTTTTTAGCTCCTCCTCTGCTTTGGCTCTTACCTTTTCATCCTTGGATCCCAGATCGTCAATCAATTGTTGAATATCTGGCACTTTTTGATCCTGAAGGATTTTTTCACCGCAGGCAGGGCAAATACCATTTTTCTCGGCGCAGGACTGGCATGCTATAGGAGCGAGGGAACTGCTGCCCTTACCCAAGCCGAGTTTGCATATTGAACATCTATATGGCACCAAATCATCAAATATTTTTTGATTAGGATTCCTGTTGAGCCTTGCACAAATCTTTTTGTGTTCGCCCATCGCTTTTTGATAATCCTTTTCCTGAGATAGCTGTTTCTCCTTCTCAGGCGCCTTGTCCTGGCGGACAATGGCAGTGTCTCCTGCGGAGATCTTTTCACTCCCATAGGCGTTTGACACATTTACAGTACCTGAATTAACCGAGACGAGAAGAAGAGCTATAGCGACACCTTGCAGTAATTCTTTTTTCATGGCCTTTTCTCCTTTTGAATTTATATATTCCAAAACAACTGAAAATTTCGTGCCAATTACGCCCACCACCCCGGCAGGTGTCACAACTGACCAGACTTGGTCCTGTTTGTTTACGTCAAAACTGGCTGAACCCTGTATTAACGCTAAGACTGTTCCTTTAGTTTGATCAAGCTTTATAACCTCAACTGCTGTATTATGATTGACATGTATTATGGTTTTATCTGAAAGCTTGACTATACCTTTTTCCTCCCCGACTGTCCTAATCAAATTGTCGGAGACTGTTACTTTACCCTCTATAACTTGTGCAAAGACCCTATTGTCAGCGTTTACATGAGGCTGTGTTATTGTGAACCATACTGAAACAAGACAGATAATAACGGCGGCTGCAGCTGACCAGATGAAAATTCGCGACCTTGAAGATCTCGAGATCTCATGCTGTGTCTCTTGAATCTTTTTATGCAATTCTTTTTCAAATTCAGGGCGCATTTGATCTGGTTTGTATGATTCAAATGATCTCTCAAACTCATTATCTGAAATATTCATATCATTCACCCCCATAAAGTTTTTCTACTTGTGTGCGGACCGCGTTTCGCGCACGGACAAGAAGCGATTCGACTGCTTTTTCTGAAATGCCAATTTTCCGTGATATCTCCTGCTGCGAAAGCTTTAGGGTATATTTTGCCTCTAAAATCTGTTGATAATGAACTGGCAGTGCTGAAATGGCATCCTTTACCACCTTTTTTAATTGTTCCACGTTATGTTCGTGAGACGGCTCATTTACAATCCATGGGTAATCGGTCTGCATTTTTACGTTCTTGGTTGTTGCCTTGTAGGCATCATGAATAAGATTGACTGCGATGGTACAGATCCATGTGTAGAGACTAGAGTTTCCTCTAAATGATGGCAGGGCCTTGATCGCCTTTACGCATGCTTCCTGGGTTATATCTTTGGCATCGTGTACGTTTCCATTGACGCGCTGAAAAACAAAGTTGTAAAGCCTTGCAGCATACGCATTGAAGAAATATCCCATAGCTTCCTTGTCTCCTGCTATGATTTTCTTTCTTAATTCTCGCTCGTTAATATCCAACCTTGTTCCCTCGGTTTGCTCTAATTTTAACATTGTATCCAATCCTATCTACTTAGACTCTAGTTCTGGAAAATCCTTCGCGAATGATTCTTCGAAAATTAGGCGAGCAGGTTAAGAAAGAGACCTTGGCGCTGGGAAGGGGAGGTCCCTGTATTGCGGATCAGTCCTAGAGGGCCTGAAAGCAGGAGTTGGATTGCTGACAACTTGTCTTCAAGTACGGTTTGTGCCGCGCGATTATAATTTATGTTGCTATTTGGAGAGATTTGAGTGCTTTGGAGGGTCCTATCGAGTGGTGTTATTTCTTTTTGTGATAGAAGATTTTGATGCAATATCTGGATGCTGTCAGGTAGCTGTTGATTGGAAGATCGTTGCATGATCATAGATGAAAGCATTCTCATAGAGCCGGGATTAGCCCGTAGCGAATTGATTGTTACCATACTCCTCTCCTTTACCTCGCACTCAAAAGACTCAACCATGGCACATGGTGCGGGGTTCGCCTCCAATATTTATATCGGCGTGGTTGTACGTAAACTTTATGATCAGGGTTTATCTGGAAAGACCTTTCCGGGATTCAATATGTTATTGGGATCAAATACTTGTTTGATTTGCCTCATCTTTTCGAGTTGCTCCGGGCTGATTGCTATCGGCATGTAATTTTTCTGGACAAACCCTATCCCGTGCTCTCCGGAGAGGCTTCCCCCCATGGCGACCACACCTGTGAAGAGTTCTCTGACCGCTGTATCAATCTTTCTATTCCATTCTTCATCTGGCATGGCCATCTTGAGTATGTTGACATGGATGTTGCCGTCACCGATATGCCCGTAGCTTATTGCTTCAAGGCTATATTTTTCACAAACAGCCTGTATGAGCAGCATAAGTTCAGGGAGCTTTGCCCGCGGGACAACGGTATCCTCTTCTTTGTATGTTGAGAGTGATTTGATCGCCTCACTCAGGCCGCGGCGCATATTCCAGATTGCCTCCTGCTTGCTGGTCTCTTCTGCGATTATTACATCTACAGCCCCGTTCTCGAGGCAGACCTCTCCTATTTTTTCACCCTCTTTATCGAGTAAGGACATGTCATTGCCATCCACCTGTATTAACAATGCAGCGCCACATTCGCTCATGGGAAACTTGACTCTTTTTTTCTTCTCTGCCGCCTGCATTGCCTTGTGCTCCATGAATTCTAGTGCGCATGGTATTATTTTGTTATTGAAGATTGCCGGCACTGTTTTGGCTGCTGAAACAATGTCATTAAAACCGGCAAGCATCGTTTTTCTATAGAGGGGAAGCGGAAGAAGTTTTAATATGATCTTCGTAACAATCCCGAGTGTCCCTTCTGAACCCACTAGCAGTTGGGTTAAATTGTATCCTGTTACGTTTTTCAGCAGCTTGCCTCCTGTTTCGATGATGTCGCCGTTTGGAAGGACAACCTCGAGTCCAAGTACATAGTCCTTTGTCACCCCGTATTTGAGTGCGCGAGGCCCTCCCGCATTTTCCGCAATGTTTCCGCCAATCATGCATGACCCGCGAGAGGCAGGATCGGGCGGATAAAAGAGTCCAACCTTTTCAACTTGTTCTTGAAGTACTTGAGTTATGACCCCGGGTTCTGCTGTGACAGTTAAATTTTCCTGATCTATTTCCAGTATCTTGTTGAGTTTTTCTACAGAGATCACAATCCCGCCGAAAATAGGCAGTGCCCCGCCTGATAAACCTGTTCCCGCCCCCCGTGGAGTAACTGTTATTAGCTCTTGGTTGGCTAGTCTCATTATCTTTGATACTTGTCCCTTGTTTATTGGCTTGGTTACAATTTCCGGGTCGAATCTCAGGTCCTCAGTCTCATCGTGTGTGTAAGGTTCAATGTCGTCTGTGGGAAGCAGTACGTTTTCTCTTCCTACAATCTGAATAATCTTGTTAATGTGATCTTGTGTGAGTTTTTTGTACACGCTGATACTACCAATCTCTCTTGCTTACGATCTCGTTGAATCCTTTACGAAATAGTTCGTTGTTGATGAAACCGAATATATTCAATTCATCACCCTTGTGCGGAAACCAAGCTACGCCCTTTAGATCAAGTTTTTGGGCCTTTTTTAGCTTTTCTTTAAACTCTGCAATGTAAAAGGATTCTTCCTCCCCTTTTTTTTTGCGGATTCCAAGCTCGCTGCAGATAATGGGAAGCTTTTCCATGCCGTTGGCCTTCATCTGGTCACGAATCCATTCCACTACGTCATCAAAGAACTCGTGTGGTTCATAATAGTGAAAGCTGATACAGTCAACCATTCCCTTTGCCTTTGAGAAGAAGGTTCTGATGCTTGCATCAGTTTTGCTGTTAGGGATTTTTTGCTGCATATCCTTTACATCCTTTGGAATTATTCCCCTGTTATGTCCTTCCTCACGTCTTTCCAAATACTTTTTTATAAAATCATAGACCTCTTCAGGTTTCTTGCCGGCCTTGAGTCTGTCTTTGGCAATTCCCACATGCCAGCAGGAGGAGGGGAATCCGCTGTCTGTAACAATAATGTCGGGCCTGGCATCGTGTGCCGCTTTGTAGGCAGTCTTTAAGAGCTTGAGGTACTGTTCGATGGTACCTGTCCAGAATTGCCTTACATTTACCTCGTTTTCTATAGCCAGCATATAAATGCGAGGACCGAATTCCTTCACCAAGTTGTAAACCCAGTCGTAGTAGCTCTCGCTATGTCCATGTTTCGAATCCCACTTGTCTTTGAGATCTTCCGGGGGTTCTGAGGCATGTCCGTGCTTTCCGCACTTGATCAGAACAAAGAGTGGCAGTGGTTTGTCTCGCAGTTTCTCCGGGATCTTGGTTATGAACGGGTCCCATTCATACTTGCCGTCTTTCTTTGGGCACCTTGTCCATGAAACCTGAATCCTCAGAAAATCTATTTCAAGGTCTTTCCATGACTCATGGCTGAATACACCGACTTGGAGGTCTTTCGACTGTAGATCATAACATAATAGGAGAGGCAGAGCGAAGATGATCTGCTTCATAAACTAATATCCTACCTAACTATCTTTAAAATGTGAACAGAATCTGGAGGCAGAGTCAGTTTAGGTTTCTCGAGCATTTTGCCTTGTATTGCATCAAAAAGCGTTCCGGATCCGAGGCCTGTAAATTCGATTTCAGCAGGTTTTTCCCTCCTGCTAGTAATATAAATCCATTCACCGTTGTCACTTTTAACGTAACGCATCTCGACTCCAAGCACTTGCTCCATCCGAGATTGGAAATATCTTAGTTCTATAGTCCTAGTCCCTTCGAGTTTTGGTAGAATTAGCGTCCGACTCGGACCCGAGCCCTTTGCTTCCATTGCTCTAATCTGTCTATTTATTCCTATCTTATCGCAAATCTTATCAAGCTGTGTGTGAACAATGCCAGTATCATAGGATGAAAGTCTAAATATCGATCCTTTGCCTGTTACAGCAACTTTCACAAAAGAGTCTTCGGTGTCATTGAATGGCTGTGATAAGAATTTGCCTTCTCTTGGCTTTCCATGTGAATCGAATGGTAGAAAATCTCCCCAGACACAGAGGTTTCCGCCGGCGCGGACATAATCTTTTATTGCATTATAGGCATCATCTGAAATGTAACGGACTTGGGGGACAATCAGCAGCGGGACATCTTTTGGTGATAACGTGAGTATAGTTTGTTCAGTGACAAATCGAGTCTTAACATCCAGATACTGGATAAGTTCATAGAGCTGCGGAAGAAATCCCATGTGGGAGTTACCATCTTGAATGTGAGAGCTTCGGCTATAGAGTATTCCTATTGGGGCAGGGGACTGGGCGCAGGTTGTTGCAACATCAGAAAACCTGCGAATTTCGAGTCCTGTCTTGCCAAAACTTTCAAGCTCTTCTGGCTTCCAAAACATTTCTCCCCATGGAGTTAGTTTACTTACTTTCTTCTCCCATTCACTGTCATATTCCTTATTTGTTTTAAAGTCGTAATTCCGCTTCAAGGCCCTGCTTTCAGACATTTCACGACCCCAGCACCAGAACCATGAACCTTGTTCTCCGCGAATTGCTTCCTCCCACAAGTTGCGCCGCATTCTGTCAGCTGATTTCATTGCAGCCAGCTCGTTTTCCATTCGCAGGGCATATGTCATATGGGCCTCTGTGTTTAGGAATGGTTTGTTAGGCGAGACCGATTTGCAGAAATCTACAGGAAATGTGCCCCGGATGATGTCTACGATAGAAAAATCTTGTGATTGTAGAATCTTTTCAAAATCGACTGGAAAACTGTCCCCACCTGTGTGATAGGGATCCATAAAAACATGTGAATGAAATTTCAGACTGACAGGTTTATCAGGATCATATCGGTGAATTATATCCCTAACCTCAGAGAAGAAGGCTGTTATACGTTCCTGCTGAAACGTTGCTACATCGTAAAAAGCTGCCTTGTGCTCTTTCTTTTTGATGCGAAGGAGATTTATCTCATCAATGCTTCTATAGTTTGTCTTCCAGATCCTGTTTACTGCCTCTACAGTCCCATATTGTTTCTTCAGCCATTCACGGAATCGACTGACCGCATAACGGCAGTGGCATCGATACTGCCAGATTTCGTTTCCTGTCTCATAAAAGAGCACATTGTGGCGTCCACGAGTTAATTCCAGTACCTCCTTGAACCACTTGTCGACCCCTTTCAGATAATATGGATCCTCGATACAGTAATACATCCATGTACCAGTGCATGGTGTGGTTTTGGTGGGATATGGAAGGAACTTGAGGTGTTCGAATGTGCCTACATTGAAATCAAGATAGATATCGAGTTTACTTTTTTCGCCCTTGTCTACAAAATAGCGCAGTGTGTCAAGCGCCCTGCGGTCAACACAACCTTTTTTGGGAAATAACTGACGGACGAGAAAGTGGGCATGCAGATTTGCCGAATTCATCCCAAAATTGTGAAATCTATGCATATCCCTATGGGAGGAGCCAAATACAGAAAAGGGTGCGAACCAGAAATATGGCTTGTCGTCACGAGTAAAATAGCCATTATTAATAGTGAGATTTTTGCGTGGCCAACTTTCTGGTAGGGTGCTGGAGAGTTTTGATGCATCAACTTCTTTACTGGCGCGGGTAACTGCGTTTAAAATCCACTCTTCTATAGACTTGTCGAGTTTATCCTCTTTAAAGTCGTTCCACTGGCATTTTATTGTCCCACTGCGTGCATAAATGTAGAAATCTTTTGCTATCGTTGCTGTTATCTCAAACGGGTATGTATATTTGCCCTGATTTTTTGCCTTGGCAATCTGTGTCTCCAGGGTCTTTAATTCATCACGTATCTTTTTTTGCTGTTCTGTTTCTTTGTGTTGGATGAATTCATCTGTTAGATCAAATCCTAGTTCGCCAAATCCACTGGAGTAGCCTGTTCCGTCAGTTTTGGCCCTCCATACCCCGGCTTCTTTGCCATTTTTGCGGTCGTGAAAGAAGAGCTTGAATCCCACTAGGTTCTCGATGCCGGGCCTTACTGCAAACATGGGTGCAAACGGTATGGATCCTTCATAAATCCATACCGACTTGGTTTCATCATAGCTGGCTTTGAAACCGAGTCCCTCCATCATCTCAGGTGTGAGAGACCAGTATGTTTCATAAAACGGTGCATGCCACATCTTTATTTTGTTCTTGGACCATCCAATCACCAGTTCATGGTCTTCCTGATCATAAAAAGTCCTGATGGAATTACGCAGGGGATCAAAGGCAATGACGAGGTGATCATTCTCTTCAAGTACTTCACTCTCTTTTGTTGGAGTATCGTCCGGAATAGTTGCTGCGATATGTAGATGCTTCCAGTCCCATACTAATCTTACATTGCCTATGAGTTTTGAATCTCCTTTAATCAATGGAATCGATGGGACATTGGCCCATTCAGATAGATCGCCATCAATAGCGATCTTGAAGAGACAAGGGTGTGCTGTTAGTTTGGCCCCTGCTGTTGATATCTCTTCATGGCCCGGCTGATCTGCCTCGATCTCTTTAAGTGTATCCACATTGACTGTCTCCATTACAGTGAATGGGAAAACGGCATTAGATGCGCCTGCTTTACCTGCAATCTTTACATCCAATTTGTATTTCCCTGCCGATATGGCTGGAA
>SBBU01000355.1 GCA_005239585.1 Planctomycetaceae bacterium | reverse complement strand
TAACATTGCAGAGTATTCAAGTATTGATACTGGGTCATCTATGACAAATGTTTTTGTGATTTGTGCTAAAATAGCGGCTGAATTTTTAAATGGAATAGTTTTGGTTCCCCCTACGGTACTTGACGTGAATTTAATTTCTTTGTTTGAGAATACTATCTTTTTGTAATCTTTAAGGTACTCGATAAAACGAGCGCTGTCTTCTAGTATCATGCCTGTTTGTCTTTTAAGTTGATTGTATTTTTGTGTATTAAACTTTGTCTTTTCAAGCTGTGCTGCTGCGTCGTTAAAGTTATATTCTTTGGTGAATTTTGCGATTTCTTGAGATGTTTTATTAAAATTTTGTATGTCTTCCTCCAGTTTTATTTTGTCTTCGATTTTTTTAAGTTCTTCTTCAGCGGCCTTTATCTCTTCACGTTTATTAGCAACAAATTTGTCAATGTCGTCTATGACCCCTGTGAACCTAGTAGTTTCTTTTAGACACTCTGTTAATTTCTCTGTTGCTTCTCTGAATTTCTTCTCTTTAATAAGTTGATCTACTTGGGCTTCAATGCCATCTCTCTCACTGTTAGCCCGATTTTTAATCTCCTTTATTTTTTCTTCTGCTTCTCTGTCAAAAAACAGGTCTAGATAACGAGGGTCAGAACTTTTAAGTTTTGACTTTCGTGACTTTGCATTCTTTATGAACTCTTCAAGTTTCTTTTTTGACTCGGCATAATTGAGATCATCAATTTTTATCGCATAATATTCGTTCCTGAGAGGGATGATTTCATTTTTCCAGTTAGTTATCTCGCGCAGTTTCTTGTCGGCATCATATTGTACAGCGGTTCCGTCGTACTTCTTTTTAAAGGCTTTATAGGCAAAAAGAATGTCATCTATTAATTCCGATTTGAATTCCTGTACTAGACTGAGATATTTGTCTTTCTCTAACTTTTCCACTCTTGCGATTTCTATTTTTGCCTCATTTTCCCTCTTTTTTCTCTGTAATTCAGCAACTTTTCCCTTTAGTTCTGTTATCATATTTTCTGCCTTTTTTGCTGCTGCAGTGTCAGGGTAATTTTTGATCACTTCTTCGCAATCAATGATTACCTCAGCAAGAACTTGTTCGTTATTGGGATTTTCTTCCTCCTTTGCCTTGAGCTTTTCAAAGGCTTCGTTGGCAGCTTTCTCTTGAGGGTTTGTCAACGGTTGTTCATCTTTGCGGATGTTTTCACTGCCTGTTCTATTGTTTTGTGTATTTTTCAGGAGTGACAAGAGTGCAATGACTCCAAGGAGCAGGGCAAGGCCTATCGCAATAATCATGATGGCTATCTTGGTATTATCTTTTTTAGGCTCACCATCTTCTACAAGATGCTGTGCTTTATAGCCCTCAAGGGCATCGATTGTGTCCTGAACTGTCTGAAATCTTTTGACTGGATCTCTTGCAACCATGCGAGATACAATTCTAGAAAACTTTATGTCGCACTCTGGTCTTATCCTGTGAATAGGTACAGGGTCAATGGTTGTCTTTTTTCTAATAAAGTCATGCATTGATGACGTGTCAAACATATATCTGCCGGTCAACATCAAATATAGAGATGCGCCTAGCGAGTAAATGTCTGATCTGAAATCTGGGATCTTGCCTAAAAGTATCTCAGGTGCCATATAGAGTGGTGTGCCGAGTACATAGTCTCCTTTGCCTTCCAGTTGGATCTTTTCACCAATAGTATGTGCAAGACCGAGATCGGTAATTTTTATTATCCCTCCTTCACCAATGAGCATATTTTCTGTTTTGACATCCCTGTGAATGATTCCTTTTGAATGCGCGTATTCTAGTGCCAATGCTACCTGTATGGTTATTTCAACAGCCTGTGATATAGTAAGTTTTCTTCCCGGTTGTTTAGAGAGAAAATCATGGACACTGCCGCCCGGGACGTATTCCATTGAATAAAAATAGACTCCATCTTGATGTCCTACATCGTATATTTGCACAACACTTGGATGGTTGAGTTTCGCGGCATATCTTGCCTCATGCATGAACATTTCAATGAACTTCTGGTCGCCGGAGTATTCGGGTGCGACAATCTTCAACGCAACTATTCTTTGAAGATCCTCTTGTTCTGCATTGTAGACAGTACCCATTCCACCGCGGCCTATTCTTTGTATGACTCGATATCTCCCGAGCTTCTGACCAACGAATTGATCCTTTAGTCCTTCATCAAGAGTGAACGAAAAAATCGTGTGGCCTACCTTGATTACATCTCCCAGTTTAAGTTGAACTTGCTTTATCGGTTTTCCATTTACAAAAGTTCCATTTAGTGAATTCAGGTCAGTTAAGTAAAAGCCATCTTCAAGTGGTTCTATCCTGCAGTGAGTACGTGAGGCCAAGAGATCTGGAACTGTAATATCTGCATGACCATCTCGTCCTAGAACAATAGACCGTGTGATGCGTAGGGATTTGCCTTTTTCCTGACCCTTTTCTACAACCAGCCTTGCCATACGATTTTATTTATTTGATCGCCTGTATGCCCTCGAATATCCTTCTTCCTATTCTAATGATTGTTGCGCCTTCTTCAATAGCTACAGCATAGTCGTCGGACATACCCATGGAGAGTTCTGCAAGACCGCACCTTTGTGAAAGTTTTCCTAGTTCTTTAAAAATAGGACGGGATTTCTCTGGATTTTCGTACACCTCTGCCATTGTCATTAGACCTATTAAATTTATACGCTTGCATTCGCTATTTATTGTCTTTGCTATATTTTCCGCTTCGTTAGGTTCTACGCCAGAACGCCCTCGATCCTGTGTAAAATTTACCTGTAAAAAACCTGTTATAGTCTTATTGATCACTTTGAGTTCTTCGTTCAATTTCTGCGCCAGTCTTTCGCTGTCTATGGAATGTATTGTTGAAAAGATCTCGATTGCCTTTTTTGCCTTGTTTGTCTGTAAATGACCAATCATATGCCAATTGAAGGGTTTTACGACAGATTTGAATTTTTCCTGAGCTTCCTGCACCCTGTTTTCACCAATATCAGAGACTCCAAGAGAGCTCAGGATGTTAATAATAGCAGGTGTGACATTTTTTGTTACGTATACAAGCTTGACCGAGCCGGAAGCTCTTCCCGATCTTTTGCAGGCCTCATCGATCTCTTGCCTGATTCGATCAAGATTTTTTCTTATCAGCTCTTCTGCTCTGACTGAATTCGATAAGGACTCCATATGTATTTTTAGGGTGCAAAAAGTTGACCATGCTGTTGCCAGATCCCTGTTTAGCCTCTGGCCAGGCAGTTTCCAATCCTTTTTCTGTTAGTTTTTGGCATACTTTATTGACGTCCTCTACTTCAAATGATATGTGATGGATTCCCTCTCCTCTTTTCTTTAGGAATTTGCTTATAGTGGTTTCACCAGCCATAGGTTCTATCAGTTCAATAACAACATTCTCTGAAGCAACCTTGCAAATCTTGAGCTTCATGCTTGATAGTTCTTCATATGATACTCTTACGAGTCCTAATTTGTTTACAAAAAGATCTTCAGCCTTGACGACATCATTAACTGCAATTCCAATGTGTGCAACTTTCACACCGCACTTTTGACTAGTCCAAGACCAGTCGCACCTCTAAATTTCGTTTCATAATGTGCATTTGGTTCTACTATTGTCACGGCAAAAGTGCGGGGTTCATCCCGCACTTTTGACTAGATTAACACTAGTCCCTTCCTTTGAAATTTGTTTCTAAATAATACATTCATCCTTACAGTTTTCACTGGGCCAAAGTGCGGGGTTCATTTTTCTATATATCTTGGCCATTTCTGTGAAAGGGTCTGGCAAATTTCACCTAAAGTTACATTTGCTCTTACACAGTTTCTAATTGTATATACCAGGTTTTCATCCGAGTCTTGAGCAGATTTCAGTGCATCTATTGCTTTTAAAGAGCTTTGCTGGTCACGCGTCTTCTTGAATTGTCCTATCTCTTGCTCTCTTGGTATTTGAAGTTTTTCATCCACCTTTTGTATCTCAAAATTTGCAGACTCGTTCTCAATGAATTTATTCACACCTACAATTGACCGTTTATTCTCCTCAATGCTCCTTTGATATTCCAGCGCAGATTTTTCAATCTCTGTTTGATAGTAGCGATTTTTAACGGCCTCCAAGGTACCGCCCATCTCGTCTATTTTTTTTATATATTGCAGGGCTTCTTCTTCAATCCTGTCGGTAAGCTGTTCCAGATGATAAGAGCCTGCAAATGGATCTACGACATCCTGCATCCCCGATTCATACGCTATTATTTGTTGTGTGCGAAGGGCTAGCTTTGCGGTCCTAGCGGTTGGCAGGGCAAGGGCTTCATCAAGCGCATTGGTGTGTATCGACTGGGCTCCGCCAAGTGCAGCGGCTAAGGCCTGAAGCGATACACGCACCACGTTGTTCTCCGGCTGCTGACTGGTAAGAGCTGAACCGGCTGTCTGGACATGGAATCTAAGCGCCATTGCGCGTTCGTCGGTTGCTTTGAATCTATCTTTCATGATGTGTGCCCATAGTCTTCTTGCTGCCCTGAACTTTGCAATTTCTTCAAAGAGATCGTTATGGGAGTTGAAGAAAAACGATATGCGTTTTCCGAGTTCATTTATGTCGAGGTTGCGCTTTAATGACTCTGATATATAGCAAATTGCATTTGCGAGCGTGAAACCGACCTCTTGGCTGGCTGTTGAGCCTGCCTCTCTGATGTGATATCCAGAGACACTAATAAAATTCCACTTGGGCATCTCCTTTGTACAGTATTCAATGAGGTCTATAGCCAACCTTATTGAGGGTTCCGGCTCGAATATATAGCAACCGCGCGCTATAAATTCTTTTAGTATGTCATTTTGAACTGTGCCTGAAAGAGTTTCCTGCCTGCATCCAGCCCTCTCGGCAGTTTCTATTAAAAGCGAAACAAGTATGGATGCTGTTGCATTTATTGTCATTGATACACTGGCTTTTGAGAGGGGAATCG
>SBBU01000091.1 GCA_005239585.1 Planctomycetaceae bacterium | reverse complement strand
GTATTTCACTCTCTGAGAGGATAAGTAATTCTTTTCCATCAATTTTTATCTCGGTTCCTGCATATGAACCAAAAATAACTCTATCGCCTCTTTTTACATCTGGTTCTTTTAATTTGCCAGAGTCCAATATTCTTCCCTGACCAACTGCTACTACGATACCCTGTTGAGGCTTGTCCTTTGCCGTATCAGGAAGGACTATTCCTCCGGCGGTTTTGTCCTGGGCCTCTATCCTCTGGAGAACTACTTTATCTCTAATTGGTCTTAGATTTGTTGTCATTGTAACCCTCCAAATAATATAATTATTTCCCTTTGTGTTTTTTCGTCTCTCTAGTCACTTCTTTCTTTGACTGTTCAGCCTCTTTCGAAGTAAGTTTACCAGGAGCCATTCTGTCAACCAGCTTTATTTTTTGCTCAAGTATCTCTTTTTCAGCAATATCTATGGGACTCATTTCAGGAGTAACAGAAACAAGGGGATTTGCACCCCGAACTAGCTCCCGAACACGCTTTTGGAGCATCACTGCAACTTTAAATCTTCCACTCACTTTTTGTACACTCTCCCGATGTTGCCTCTGTTCTCCAGAGCAAGATATATACCAACTGACTATATCAAAGTCAACCCCATACTTAGGCGTATTTAAAGTGGCAATATGTAAGATTGTGTCTTGAAAATTATTTTACTATCTTGATAGAAATTTACTATATTAGGATACCGCTCTTGTGTAAGTAACAGCAATTCAGCAACTTGCTAATCATATCTGGTATAGCTATTGCAGAATAAGCATGATAATGTATAATGTTGATAGGCCTTGATTAAAAGGGAGGATCTATGGGTTTACGAATAAATCTGAATCTAGGGACTCTTACTGCTATCCGCACTCTACAGTCGACATCTGCAAAAGAAATAAGCATCCTTGAAAGGCTATCCACTGCTCGAAGTATAAACAGGGCATCAGATAATCCAGCTGCGTTTGTCTCATTGTCTGCGCTAACGGGAGAGATAAGTGCCACCTCCAGATCAGCTGAAAATATCCAGAACGCAATAAGTCTTTTCAATGTAGCGGAAGCCGGCCTATCTGAAATAAACACTCTTATCGAGGGACTACAGGGCAACATACTACAATCAATGAACACGGGTGTCCTGCCTCAAGAGGCACGTGATGCCCTCCAATCACAGATTGATCAGACTGTGGGCGCTATAAACCGTATAGCTAGCACAACTAGATTCTCTAGTCGAAATATTTTAAATGGACAATTGGCATTCGAGGTAGATAACAAAAGCCCTCAACTTACACGCGTTAACGTAACTCAAGCATCGGTTCCAGAAGGCGGTTCAAATGTAAATATAAATGTTACTAGTCCTGCAACGAGGGCACAGGCAGAGGGCACAATCGCAACAAGTCAAAGCGAAGCTGTCACAGTAAGAATCCTTGGACCACTTGGAACGGCGGATGTAAATATACAAGCAGGTGCTACAAGAGAACAGGTAGTTGCCGCCATTAATTCATTTAGTGAACAGACAGGTGTTGAGGCAACGAGCGATGGAGTAATAAGAAGCATAGACTATGGCAGCAAGGCTTTTGTAAGGGTTGAAAATGTCCAAGGTTCTTTGCAAGGCATAACCGCAGGCTATACGAGAGGGACAGACGTCGTAGCTCAAGTAAGCGGGATCCAAATCACTGGGGTAGCAAATACTCTTAACATCAATGTCGGCAGTCTTGCAGCACAAGTCGATATTCAAGCCGGCGCAAGCGGTAACTTTTCTTTTACTATAAAAGGCGGAGGTGCCATAATTCAAACTGGGCCTGAGCCAACTGATAAGGTAACTATAGGCATAAGTTCATCTCAAAGTGCCGTACTGGGGACTTCAAGTGGACTGGGAAATTTACAATCTATAACAACAGGCAGTTCCAACAATATCTTGGACAATCCTGCTACTGCCTTGAGTATAATCAATGCAGCAAGAAATGAAATAACTTCGCTGC
Organism: Planctomycetaceae bacterium; assembly: GCA_005239585.1. The sequence continues at coordinate 5,003 of SBBU01000091.1, read as the reverse complement.
GCTCACAACTTGGTTCAGCTTCCACTTCACTCCTTGAGCCTATGATGAGAAATTTAGAGACAAATGTAGTTAATCTTTCCCAGGCTCGTTCTGTTATAGGTGATGCTGATTTTGCCAAGGAGATAGCAGATTTGCTTAGAACCAGAATATATAGAGAGGCAGGATTAAACGCCCTCAAAAATCAAAACTTGAGTGCTGGAGCAGTTCTTAACCTCCTAGCATAATTCAAAGCATCGACCATCATAGACCCCACACCTACTCTTGCCAATTCTGATACAGCAGTTAACAAGTTCCGTTGAATGGAGCCCTGTGGGTAAACCCATACCTACACGCCAAAGTGTGTTTCGGCACCCAGGCGTGGTACCCTATACAGGTCAGAAGAGCGGCTTTTTCTCCAGTTCTATCCTAAATTGGCTTACCGGTTTCCGAACCTTCGCCCGCACGCACAATTCTAAAGCAGTCTGAACAATAGACTGGCTTGTCCATTCTAGGTTTGAATGGAACCGTCGCTTCCTTTCCGCACTTGCCGCATGTTATGGTAGACTGCTCCTGTCTAAATCCGCCGCCACCTCCGCCGCTTCTCCTGTGGCCTCCATAGCCTCCAAAACCTCTGCCGCCACCACCTTGGTCGCGCCTCTGTCTTCGACAGTCAGGACAACGCTTCGGTTCATTTTGGTATCCACGGAGTTCAAAGAGTTCCTGTTCTTCTTTGGTGAACACAAAGTCCCCATTGCAACCTATGCACTTTAAGGTCTTATCTTCTTTCATTTTGACCTCACAAATTAAACGTTAAAAATGTTTGTATTAAAACATCTTTTTTGGTGTGTAATTTATATATTTGGATTTTTTGACACTTCTTCAATGGCATGATTTATTTCTTCATTAACCTTTTTGAGCAAGGCCTCATATTGTTTTTGGGCCTCCAGCAATTCTCTTATAGCCTTATTGTTTTGAATCAAATCACGCAATTCCTCAACTTTCTTCAGCTTCTCTGGAGGAACAGGTATTCCAAAGTTTTGATAACCTGATAACTTTGCCTTCTCCGTATCATAGTCCTTCAACAGTGCTACCGAATCCTGATCATTTAAAAGCAGCTTTTCACGTTCTACAAGACATAAATATTCATCAGATTTAGCAATACATAGTCCCAATTCTTTAGCTCTTTCTATCACATTGACCATCCTAACCTCAAAAAAAGGTTATAGAGGTGCTATACGGACCTGCCGTTAGGTTCCTTGGCAACCCTTACACCGCCGCTTTAGTGTACATTAAAGAGTGAGGAAATCAAGTCCTATGAGAAATACACTGCTTTACATCAGGACGTGATATGTAACTTTCTTTCAATTCCGACTGTGTGAAAGTCGAGGCTACAGACTCTAGGACCTCATTTGCCTTTGAAAGATAAGATAAATCAGTGTCAGCACCAACCTTCCACTTTAACCAGTAATATTTTATGGCAAGATCTTTATACTGAGTAATCTTATTTGAGTTGATAGCGTCGAGAATAGTCCTTGATTTATCCTTATCACCCTTTTCAAACCATATCCGAGCATGCAACAGTTCTTTTTTCATCTCTTCCTTTGGATCACCTGACATGGAATTAACCTCATTCAAAGTCTGAAGCGCCAGGTCATGTTCACAAGCTTCCAACCTGGCCTCAGCCATCAAAAGAATGGCCCATTCTGTTTGGCTGTGACTCTTCATTTCTTCGGCGAGCTCAATACATTTATGAATTATCGGTATAGCCTCCTGAGACTTGTGTTGCATAACAAAACAGGTGGCTCTGATATAATTATCGAACCACAACCAGTTTGGATCATTTCTATTCAGCTCCAGCTCAACTGCCCTGTCCATGGTCGAGATTGCATTGGCAGTACTTCCGACGTCAGCATAAGTAAGAGCAAGATTGATGAGTGAACTGGCTATACCCCATTTATCACCCATTCTTTGTCTAAGTTTCACACTATCCGTAAGCACTTTGATCGCATTTTCAAACTGTGATTTCTCTCGTGAGACCAGTCCTATGTTGTTCAAAATATTTGAGCGTTCTCTCAAGTTACCAGTTTTCTCTGCCACCTCCAGTGCCTGTGTATAATATCTTTCTGCCGATTGCTGATTCCCCTCCAAGTATCTCAATGTCCCTAGGTTGTTTAAGATTCTGCCAAGACCTGTGTGATCTCCTAAAGCCTGATAAAGCGAATGTGCCCGTTTGTAGTGCTCTGAAGCCTGGTTGTAGAGACCTTTTTGCTGAAGTGCAATTCCGCATCTATTGTGTGCGACAGCTGTGAGGGGTTCAACTTGCGGAAACACACTTGGTGAAAGATTTTCAAGTATGGTGAGGACGCGATTGGCACTCTCTACCGCCTTGTCATTTTCACCCCTTCTTACATATATTAGCGCAAGACCATTATAAATTTTGCCAAGATGTATTGACTGATCGCTCGGAAGCAACTTTTTAGTCTCTTCTTCCGCTTTTTGATAGAGTTCTATTGCCTTTTCATAGTTTCCCTTGCCCTCCTCAGCCTGACCAAGGAGTATTGATGTCTCCACGCCCTCATCTTCAAGTACTTTCAGAGTCTCTGTAGCTTCACTGAAACCACCTGTCTGTATCAGAAGCTCAGCCAGAGTCTTTCGAATCTCAATTGTTTCTTCTTTTGGCTTTAGCCTCAGTGTGTTTCTGTAGAGACTGATAGCGTTCGTGAGGTCATAAGACTGGCGAGAAAATTCTGCCGCCTTTACATAACACTCGGCGGCCTTGTTCATATTTCCAGCTCTTTCGTAGTGAAAGGCAGCAAGGCCATAAAGCGCCTGCGGATTGCGCTCTGACATGCTTGAAAGCCAGTCTGCAACTATCGAATGGAAATGCCTCTTCTGTTTACCTGGAATTGATTCATATACAACATCGTGTGTGAAACTGTGCAAAAAAGAATACTCTGCGCATTGCGGGATTCGCGGAATTGTCTTGCGACCGACAAATTCCTTCCGCACAAGGTGTTTTAATCTCACGGGCACCGGTGTTTGATTCCCATCAAATGTTGAGGGATCCTCCAACTTCTCAAGGAGATTAATCGGTTCCTCCCAGAATTCCTTGCCCTGGACTGCAGCCTCTTGCAAGAGGATGCGTTCATTCAACGGAAGTCGATCTACTCTTGCCTGTATAATCCCAGACAACGTTGATGGTACTTTGATATCTGAAGTATCTTTTATCTCAAAACAGCCCTTTTGATTCTTTGATATTATGTGTCTTTCCATCAAATCTCTTATGATTTCCTCTACATACTGAGGATTACCCCCGCTTTGCTCGATTACCATATCAACAAGCTTCTCTGGAAGCTCAGTTCCCGGCATAAGCATGCGCAGCATCTCTGTTGCATCCTCTTTCTCAAGAGGTATTAGAGACAGTCTCTGAAAATTTGGCAGGTTCTGACAGAATGTGTCTTTAAATGTAAACTGTTCATCCCTAGCAGCACATAGCAAAAATATCGGAGCATCTTCGATTGCCATAGCCAGATATGTGATTGCAACTACAGACCCTTCATCCGCGTAATGAAGATCATCTATGACAATTACCAGCGGCTTTGTTGATGCAGCTTTTGAAACGAGGTCAGCTAATGCCTTCAAGACTACTTGACCGGGAACATCCTCATGCTTTTCTGTAGATAAACCTAAAATCCTTAAGATAATTCTTGCCTGTGAACCGTCAGCAAGTATCTTGGTCAGCTTCTCAAGCGCCCTCTCTTCGGAATCTGCAGGTATAATATCTGCCAGGTGATTTATTAGACCTTTCAGCGCAGAATACGCACTCATTGCATGTTCTATGCACCTCGTTGTAACAACCTGATGTCCGCATGTCTTTGTGAACTCGTACACAATTCGTGTCTTTCCAATCCCGTGTGGGCCATAAATCGCCATGATCCTCGGGTAACGCTCCTGAATTACCTGATTCATGACTGAAGCAAGCTGCTTCAACTCACGTTGTCTACCTGCAAGAGGCGCCTTGAGCCCAGCAAGCTCTCTTATAAGAGTCTGCTCCTCCATTTTTTCGGAGAGCACTTCATACACCTCCACCTTATTCTCCATTCCGCGAATCTCAATCTCTCCCAAGTTATTGAACAGAAACTGATCTTTGATGTGTCTATAAGTAAAGCCAGAGACCACTACTCCACCAAGAGGAGATTCCTTCTGCAACCTTGATGCCAGATTCACAGCCTCCCCCATCACTGTGAAATCCGCGAAATCCTTGCCTACGTGACCTGCCAAGACCTTGCCTGTGTTTATTCCTATTCTCATTTCGATCGGGATTCCAAGCTTCGCCTTTATCTTATCTGAAAAGTTTTTAACTTCCGTCTGCATAGCAATTGCTGCCCGAACAGCCCTTGCAGGATCATCCTCATGCGAGATTGGAACCCCAAAGAGCGCCATGACACAATCGCCAATGTACTTGTCCACCATGCCGCCTTCTTTCTCGATATGCTTTTCAAGCGAGCTAAAGCATTCATCCACAACTTCCTTTACCTCGTCTGGAGCCAGCTTCTGGCTAAGTGGCGTGAACCCCTTGATGTCACCGAAGAGAATCGTAACTACTCTAAGCTCATCCCTTTTTGTGAAGATCCTGGTCTCTTTGCCCAAGGATTCTCTTGTAAAGGTACTGCTCGTATCAGGCCTCGGATTAGGTTTTTTTTCCTCTTTTACAATCTTTGCAGGCTGCTTTAAATCCTGTCCGCACTCCCCGCAGAATTTCATTTTTGGTGCAGACTTGGCCCCGCATGACGGACAGACCTTAACGAGCTGAGCCCCGCATTCCCCGCAGAATTTTACATTCTCAGGGTTCTTGAACTGACAACTTGGGCATTCCATATCGTGGATTATACTGAGATGACTAGTACGCTTCCAAGGGATTGAGTATAAGAATACGTCCGAAAATTAGCTTTTTCATGAGTGTCATGGCTCAAGCACCATGGCGGCGAGACTCGCGCCCCCAAAAACCGAAGCGCTTCGGTTTT
>SBBU01000257.1 GCA_005239585.1 Planctomycetaceae bacterium | reverse complement strand
GCCTAGTGTCAAGCGTCTCAGTTAGAACCATAGCTCTTCGACACGGCACCAGCATTGTATTTAGGAGTCCTTGACGTTTCAACATTTGGAGGCTTGGCCAGTCAACTGAAAAGCTATTGGATAATCTTTGTTTTCAGTCTCTGGTTTGGATCAAGAGAGAGCATTGCCATGGTAGTTGTGTAAATCCTGCCGCCGGCATGGCTCCAGCGATCGTCAGGCTCCCAACTGCCGCGCAGCAAGCCGTTCTTGACTTGTCTTGTAAGAAGTGCCTTCTCAAGGCTGGCAACGAGTGACTTGGATTGATTACCTCCCATGACCTGAAGCACCGGGGATAGGAAATAGAGTCTATAGTATTCAAGATTTTTCTCAATCTGGAGTGATTGCGTCATTCTATCCAAATAGCCTGAGTTTGAGACCTCTTGATCCCCCATAAGGAGACAGAAATATCCAGAGAGTGTAACAGTTTCAGCGCCATAAGGATGATCGCTTGGCCTTCTATAACCTATCGCGCCCTCTTTGTTCATCATGTTTTTCAACCAACCTAACCCCTTGGCAATGCCCTCGGTTGAAGATTGCAACCTCAGATTGTTTGCCAGCCCAAGCGCGTACAACTGCCAGACAGAGATCGAGGTATTGGGTGAAGGGTCAGCCTCTGAAACATATCCCCATCCACCATCCGATGTCTGATGCCTCAATATATAATCTACAGACCTACAAACTGCGTCTCGGATTTTTTCGCTCTTATTCTGCTCATAGGCCCTAAGAAGCGCAACTGTTGCAATCCCGTGATTGTAAAGTGTGCCCCCGAACTTTGGACCAATATGACCTTCTGATTTTTGTTGATTCACAAGATAGGCTACTCCTTTTGCCGCAGCCTCGCTCTGAGAGAATGCCCTGTTATTCAGGAGCGCCAGCGTTGCCAGACCCGTCAGACCTACCGTGAAGTTCTTATGACCTCCCCATTTCTCCGTATTCCATGAACCATCTGACTCTTGCGCCTTTGTGAGCCAATCGATTGCCTGAGAAATCCCCTCGGACTTGGCATCTGCAGAGGCAACAGGAGACTGGAGATAAACAAACATTGAGCCAAAGACAATGAGCATTACACATGCTGCCGCCAGCAACTTTCCATACCTACGCCCAAATTTTCTCCATTGAATTTTAGAAACAACTCCTTCTGTCAAGTCCTTGCTCAATTTTTCATCAGGGATACTTTTCAAGCGGGTAAACAGCTCCTTATATTCCCCTATTTGAGACCTGCAGGAGAAACATGTGTCCATATGCTCATTGAATTGTGCAACATTAAAGCCGGAGAAATCCCCATGAACATAAGATGGGATGTATATTTCCCACCTGCAAAAATTAGATTTATTTGAGTTCGCTTGCATACAATGATTCCTTTAGGTGTTTGAACGCGACATAAAGCCTTGACTTGACAGTTCCAAGAGGAATGCCAAGTATTTCCGCCATTTCCCGATGAGTAATCCCTTGATAGACGCTCAATATAACCACAGCGCGCAAATTTTCAGGTAACTGCTCAAGGGCATACCGAATATCCATTTCAAGTTCAAACTCTCTTGGTTCGGTGGAACTTTCTCTTACTTGTTCCCTGAATTTAAGCCAGTTTTTTAGTTTTCTAAACCAATCGACCCACGAATGGTAAGCGAGTCGATACAAAAGCGCGCTGAAATTACCAGAAGGTCTATAATATGACCTGTAATTGTATAATCTAAGGAATGTTTCCTGCACCAGGTCTTCACTTTGATCCGCAGGGGTCCCCATTCGACGGAAAAAATTGAACAATGGATTCTGATATCTATGAACTATCGATACAAATGCCTCCTGATTTCCGGCTCTTACAAGCACCATTAAATTTAAATCACTTTGACTCATAATCAATAATAAACTATATTACAAACCCAAAGTTAAACTATTTTTAACTCCTGTGCGCTATATAATTAATACGGAATTCGAGGCACATTGGTTTGAAGTTGTATTGATTTAATGAGGAAAATGATGACCAAAATAGGGATAATCTCTATAATTCTTGTCATATTGATGTCTGTAACGGCCTTGGTTCAAGAGGATAAAACCAAGCAACCCGATGACAAACCCAAGAAGCCAAAGGATCAGACTGAATTTTTAGAGTCTGGCTCACCCCTAAAGCCAGTCGACCCCTTTTACATGCCCTACAGCGCAAATCAAATAACTCAAGAGGATATTAGAGACAAGATTACCCGAACAATGCCCGAGTCGCTGATTCAAATCCCGGGCATTAGCATTCAAAAGACTGCCCATGGTCATGGATCACCATTTATCCGGGGTTTCACCGGTTTTAGAAATATCTTGACTGTTGATGGAATCCGACTAAACAATTCAGTCTTTAGAGAGGGCCCTAATCAATACTGGAATACACTTGACAGCTTTATGCTTAATCGGATAGAGGTGCTCAAAGGGCCTGCTTCAGTACTCTATGGTAGTGATTCTATCGGGGGAACGGTAATCACCTCAACAAAAGAGCCAAAGACATTTGAAAAAGGGTTTCACTCGAACGCCGCTAATTACTTTAGGTATTCCAGCTCAGAAGGTTCCTTTACAGAGAGGGGCGAAATTATCGGCAACTATGACAGTCTTGGACTCTTTGCCGGCCTAACAATACGAGACTATGGAGACCTAACTACCGCTAAACTTGGAAGACTGGAGAACTCAGGTTACGACGAATATGATGCCGACCTGAAGTTTGTTTACAAGCTGGCTGAAAAGGAAAAAATTGTTGTTGCATATCAGCGCACAAGACAAGACGATGTCCCAAGGACCCATAGAACAAAGTTCGCCGAGAGCTGGCATGGCACGACTGTGGGCACAGATCTACGTCATGACTTTGATCAGGAGCGCGACCTCATTTATGCACAATATCACAAGGAAGATATACGCAACTCTTTTATGAGTGATGTCTCAATCAGCATTTCCTTACACAGACACGCTGAGGAATTTGTCAGGGTAACAAGCACAAAAAAGCAGGAGTTCAGGTCCTTTGCCGTCAATACTGCAGGCCTTTGGGCCAAGGCCGGGAGTCAGATATCAATAGGTTACCTTACATATGGGTTCGAATACTATTCTGATGACGTACAAAGTCAGGGAAAGGATATCTCATCTACAGGTGCAATAACAGAGTTTGATCGAGGCGAGGTGGCAGATGACTCTGATTATCAGATGCTGGGAATTTTCATTCAGGATGAATTTTCACCCCAGAAGAACCTCAGTATTATTCTTGGCGCAAGGTACAGCTTGTCGATAGTAGACGCAGGTGCAGTTGACCCTGCCGGCTTTGGAGCCGCGCCTCTTGCATCATTCGACAAGTCATTCAGAGCTATCGTAGGAAACGCAAGGCTCCTTTACAGTCTAAATGACAATTTTAATCTCATCGGAGGCATATCGCAGGGATTTCGCGCACCTGTACTCGACGATCTGACTGCGGTGAAATTGGTTATGTCTGGTCAGACCGACTACCCGAGTCCCAACCTTGACCCTGAAAAATCAATCACATATGAAGTCGGCCTGAGGGCAAAATTCCCGGGCACATTTCAAGGGAACACATTTCTTTTTTTCACAGATTTGGATGATTTCATACGACGAGTTAGTGCGCCAAGTATAAGTCCTACTGCATTTCAAAAGGATAATTTCGGAGGCGGATTCGTAAAGGGGTTTGAGATAGAGGGACGGTACAACGTAACTCAGACCATTGCTCTCTTTGGAGATTTTTCATGGGTTATAGGCAATGCAGATGCCCTGGTAGGCAACAGAAGAGTTGAGCGTCCTCTTGCCAAGGTAAATCCAACAATGATTCATCTTGGAATCAATTACGAAATGATCCCATCTCAGCACTGGATTGAGTTTGTTGTCACTGCCGCACGCCATCAGGATAGACTCGCGCCCGAGGAGAGTGGAGAGATTGCCAATGATTTTCAGCGTATCCCGCCCGATGGCACACCGGGTTATACGATTTACTCATTGCGAATGTACAGAGAATTGAACAAAAACTTTCTGCTTAATTTAGGCGTTGACAATATTGGCAACAAGGCCTACAGGGTGCATGGCTCAGGCCAGAACGAACCGGGCACAAATTTCCTGATCGGCCTCACAAGCAAATTTTAGTGGCAGCCATTATTGCCTTGAGCAAATCGCTCAATATTGAGCGTTTTGAGTAACCCCCATGCCAAGATTCAGTGTGTGGCAAATTCCCCCAAGTGCTTGGGATTTTGCTTCCCAGAAGATGCATGTCAGGAGTATTCAATATGCCTGGTCGGTTCTAACTTACGTGTAACAGGATTCACCTTAAAACCAAGCAGCTCAAGAGTGGTAACACCGATGAGAGGCTCCTCCCCATTTATCGAAAGCGATACTGTCATAGTCCCTTTTCTGCCCAAGAGCTCAATTCTCGCAGCAACAAGAGGGCGTATGACAGTAGAGCCATTGGAAAGCTCAACTTCTGCCTGACCTTCAATTTCAAGGCCAAGCTCATCAGCCACCTCTTTTGGAAACTTGGTAAGTGTTGCACCGGTATCAACAAGTGCATGAAGCCTTTTCTGGCCATTTGGACCATAAACAGTTATGTCTGCATATACTTCTCCCATCGCGACTCCTTGAGTAAAATTGTATGAAAATTATCATCAAAAATACAGAGATCGGTTTCGATCAAAAAAGCAAGCGATCGCGCTTTTGATGCAGGCGTTCCTGACCAAAAACGCCGGCACCGGCGCTTTTTGAAGATACTTTCACGTACCGCTGAGGTATTGACCCGCCCCCTGAAAGGAAACCGAAGAAAAACAACAGAGAACTTGATTCACATACCAAGGTTGCAATAATTGCTGATATCGAAAAGGAGAGGTTATGGGACAAGCTATACTGATATTTTGCTCTCTTGGTTACATTGCTCAAGATAACATAGATAAACTGCTTAAAGACTTGGCGGCAGATGATATTACAGTAAGGGAAAATGCCACACAAAAGCTAATAGAAATGTGGGAAGATAAACAGGTACAAAGGAAGGTAGAGGATCTTTCAAAAAGCGTCAAAGATGAAGAAGTAAAGGTTAGATCAAAGCATATCCTGGAAAGGATAGAGCTGCGGCTGGGGATTGGAAAAGGAGCTGTCAAGGCATTGGGTAACAAGGTGGAGGGTCTGCTTTACGCAGGTGAGAAAGAGATAATCGAGTCATTTAAAGACGTAATAGAAAATATAGAGAAAACATATCAGGATAGATTTGCTAGATGGGCAGTTGGAAGAATTAAAGGTAACAAGATAAAGCACGATTTTATAAATGTTATAGAAACTAAAAGACTAGATAGATGCGCAGGGGCAGTTGCTTTATTGTTAAAGGATAAAGACCCGGATATCCGTGGCAAAGCAGCTATGGTGCTAGGCAAACTTCATGCAAAGGAATACGT
>SBBU01000300.1 GCA_005239585.1 Planctomycetaceae bacterium | reverse complement strand
CAGCAAGGCCGCACATAATATTCATACACTGGACAGCCTGACCAGCGCCGCCTTTGAGCAGATTGTCGATGGTTGTAAAGACGATTACATCCTCTTCCTCTTGCTGAACACATATAGCCGCTCGATTTGTGTTAGAGACCCATTTCACATTAGGTGGTTCATCTTGCAACATTATAAATGGATCATTTTGGTAACAATTATTGAATAGTGTCAGCACATTTATCTCTTTTTTTATCTTTGTATAGGTTGTAGCGAGGATCCCGCGGACAAATGGCCCCGAGTGCGGCTGGAAAACCAGTTCGATTTCCCTGCCTGTCTTCTCGTTGAGCGCCTGTTTTATTTCAGGCACATGCCTGTGATGAAACGGCTCATATGGAAAGAGGCTGTTCTCTCTAAATGGATGATGGGTTGTCTCCTTTGGGGTCTTGCCAGCGCCAGATGAGCCTGTTATACCATTCACGAAGACAGGGCCGTTAATCGCGCCAAAATGAAGCAGCGGATAGAGAGACAAGATTGCAGCCGTGGCGAAGCACCCCGGGGCAGCGACGCGTGTGGCCTCTCTTATCCTCGATTTGAAGAGTTCAGGGAGCCCATAAACAAACTCACCGAGCAATGGAATAGCCTGATGAGTCATATCGTAGTAGCTCTCAAATGTTTTTGGATCTTTTAATCTGAAATCCCCTGCGAGGTCTATAATCTTTTTGTTCGAAGGGACCTTATGAACAATTTTCATAGAGGCGCCATTTGGCAGTGCAAAAAAAAGAACATCCAGGACTGAAAAATCAACCTGGTCCTCTTTTGTGAGTTTCAAGTCGATGAATCCTTTCAAATTTGGCTGGACTTCTTGTACCTTCTTTCCAGCTGATTCATTTGCGGCAACACAAGCAATCTCTATCTCAGGATGGCCTAAGAGCAGTCTTACAAGCTCTCCGCCAAGATACCCCGATGCACCAATTACGCCGGCTTTGAGCATTTCCTAAGCTCCTTCACAATCGATTCAAAAATCTTGTCGCCTTCAAGAAACGTATTGAAAGCGGGGAGGTTGAACTGCGACTCGATGTAGGTCGTGCCGGCAGTTGTATCGGTCACAGGCCCTGAAATGCACGTAACTGGAATCCCGAGGTCATTCAGTATCAAACGCGCCCCATAGACTGCCACAAGGTCAGTTGCGCAAAGACAGACTGCTCCCACAGAATTCATAAAATTTCTGTTCTGAATGACAGAATCAAGGTTATAATGACCCAGTATTCCATCACCCAGCTCGACCACAATTACATCCGGATGTATCTCATTCAGAGAGTTAATAACACCATTAACCGATGCCACAAGATTATCTGTGTCTATAGTTGATGGGAGTCCTACATCAATAAAACTCAGGGTTTTAAGGGCGCCTGCCTCCTGCATCTTTTTAAGATCCTTCAGGGCAGCTACTCCAGCCAGTTTAGCTGATGCGACCTTATGCCCGGCTTCCGCAAATTTTTTGACCAGCGAAGTAGCGCAAACTGTCTTGCCAACATTCATACATGTCCCGACAACCAAGACAATCGGTGCAGAATCAAAGAGGAACTCACTGGGTGCGATAGCAAAGTCCTTCATGTTTACAGTGCGAGAATTAAGCCTTACAACACCAATATATCTGACCTTTACAGGGTCTCCTAATCCCGGGGCTGAAGAGATGAATCTCCCAATAACCCCGCCTATATTTAGGAGATAGAGCTCATCGTTCTCCTTGAGCTTGTAAGGCGCATATCCAACAAAACCTCTTAATGCCTGTCTCGATCCAATTACTCCTACAATGATATCCCCCTTCTTAACTTCTGACAGTTCACCTGTCGTAAGCTCAACATTTGGATATTTTTCATTTTGCGTCAAGGCCTCTACAGAAATCACGTCGCCTACATTCACCGAGTTAGTAAACTCTACCGCGACAGGATTTTTGAGCGGAATTCTTGATGTTGTTGAGGAAAATTTATTCACCTTGATTTTTTTCATATTTTTCAATCCTTTCCCCACCTCAGTTTTTTCGAGAGAACTTGGCTACATGTCGGCTAGTTCCGACCAAAGATTGCCGCTCCTCTGGAGCGAGCCTCGTCTGTCCGTGGCGGGCGGTGGATAGAGCCGTCAACCTCACAAATGCGTTCTTGATCGCTTTTTTCACTGCTAAAACACCTGTTGAGCCCTGCGATCTCTTACGCCTGACAGACTCGGTAGGAGATATCAGCTTGTAAATATCTTTGTTAAATTCTGGCCTGATCTCTCTTAATTGGTTTAGAGTTACACCTGAGAAATTCGGATAGATTCTCACTATCTTTGAGACGGCATCGTGAGCCTGCTTAAATGGGACCCCCTTTGTCACCAGATATTCTGCAACATCTGTGGCTATGATTGACTCGTCGCTTGCAGCCTCGAACATTTTTTTCGAGTCAGGTGACATTTTGTCTATTGTCAATGCAACAATTTTTAGTGAATTGGCAACCTCATCGATTGCATTGATCATTGGCGGTTTGGTCTCCTGCAGGTCCCTATTGTAGCCGATGTAAAGTCCTTTCAAATTCATCATAACATCTACCAAGTTTCCCACGATGTGTCCTGTCTTGCCTCGAACAAGCTCAAGAAGATCCGGATTTTTTTTCTGCGGCATGATGCTTGAACCTGAGGTAATTTCATCCGGAAGTTTAATGAAAGCAAACTCGCCTGTTGACCAAATAATGAAGGTTTCAGCGATTTGAGATAGATGAATTGAAATAATAGACATGGCATATAAAAAATCGAGGATAAAATCACGGTCTTGCACTGCATCCAGACTATTTTCAAAAGCAGAGCCAAATCCAAGTTTTAATGCGGTATACTGGGGGTCTGTGCCAAGTGACGTACCTGCCATTGCACAGGCGCCCATTGGAGATACATCTAGTCTGTGAAGGTTATCTTCCAGTCTTTGCATGTCCCTGTAGAACTGTTCAAAAAAGGCAAGCAGGACATGAGAAAACAGCACCGGCTGTGCCCTCTGAAGATGTGTATAGCCCGGCATTATGACGTTAAGATTATCTGAGGCCTTGAACAAGAGTTTTCTCTCCAGATCTAAAACTAAATTATGAATCTCTTTTGTCTTATCTCTCACGAAAAGTTTAAGATCCGTGACCACGAGATCGTTTCTGCTCCTTGCCGTCCTGAGGGAATGCGAGTCCTGCGTTTTTTTCTCAAGTTCATCTTCAACCGCCATGTGAACATCTTCGCTTTCATGTGTGAGCTTCAAACCGTTCTTCAGAATCGCGTCAAGCCCGTTCAGTATCCGTTTTTCCTGAGATTGAGAGATCAGCTTACACTTGGCAAGCATCTTTATGTGGGCCTTGTTTGCCAAGATGTCATAAGGTATAAGATGCGAGTCCTCACTTGTAGATGAAATAAATTTCATCACGTTCTTATCGAGTGAGCTTTTAAAACGTTCTCTCAAGACCTGTTTCATTCTTTGTGTTCCTTACCGTAATTGAGCAATCGAAGCGAGTTTATGTTGATAAAACCTTCTGCATCCTTTGGATCAAAAGGTGTCGTCTCAAAGCTTGCAACATCCATTTTGTAGAGAGAGTTAGGCGATTTACGACCACACACAGTGACATTTCCCTTGTAGAGTTTCAGCTTTACCTCCCCAGTTACTTTTTTTTGCGTCTCTACAACAAACTTCTTCAGCAGGTCCATCTCGGGGGAATACCAGAATCCGTTGTAGACGAGCTCAGCAAACTTGAGGGCAAGGGAATCCTTGAGCCTTGTCACCTCGCGATCAAGAGTAATCGTCTCAAGCGCCTTGTGGGCAGTATGCAAGATTGTTGCGCCCGGGGTCTCATAGACCCCTCTCGATTTGATCCCGATGAACCTATTTTCAATAAGATCGATTCTACCTACCCCATTTCTTGCGCCAATGTCATTAGCCTTTTGCATTAGCTGACATGGGCCAAGTTTTTCATTATTGACCGCAACAGGAACACCTGATTCAAAACCAATCTGACAATATTCAGCCTTGTCCTCACACTTGAGAGGATTTTTGGTCCAGCGGAACATCTCCTCTGGAGGCTCGTTCCACGGGTCTTCGAGGATTCCACCTTCATAGCTTATGTGCATTAGATTAGCGTCCATGCTATATGGCTTGGCTGCCGTCGAATCGACCTGAATGCCATTCTGCCTAGCATACTCTAAAAGCTGTGAACGAGAAGTGAATTCCCAATCCCTCCATGGCGCTATGATTTTCAGCTCAGGTGCAAGGGCTTTTACCGTAAGGTCAAACCGCACCTGATCATTTCCTTTTCCAGTCGAGCCGTGGCTAACAGCCTGAGCCCCCGTCTCCTTGGCTACCTTAACCATATACTTGGCGATTATTGGTCTGGCAAGCGAAGTCCCCAGCAAATACCCAGCTTCATAGACCGCATTGGCCTTGACAGCCTCGAATATGAAATCACGGGCAAATTCTCCCTTGAGATCAGAAATAATCACCTCTTCAGCCCCTGTTCTGTATGCACGCGCCTTGATTGAAGGAATATCCTCGTTCTGACCAACATCAGCTATGAATGCAACTAGCTGTGCGTTGTATTTATTCTTCAGCCATTTGAGAATGCACGACGTGTCAAGACCTCCTGAATAGGCAAGCACTATCTTTTTAATCTCCATACTTCACCCTAAAATTTGATTTTCAATGTTTTTTCTCCTTGCTCCCTTGGCCAAGACACCTATTATAGTGTCATCACCTGCCACAGTACCCAGCAATTCCGGGATATCCAATTTATCAAGACAAGAGGCAACAGTATTTGCAGTGCCGGGATCGGTCTTGATAACCATTAAATTTCCCGACCACTGAATTTTCTTGACGAATCTTTTAGCAACTGCCGTGCCCGAAACCTTCAGCCTTACATTCAGCTCTTCTATTGACTTGTAGGAAGAATTGACTTTGACAAGTCCCAGTTCTTTCAGGTCTCTGGAGACGGTTCCCTGATCAACTTTAAAGCCCAAGGATTTCAATCTCTTTGTAAGATCGTTTTGCGTAGCAAAGGATTCCTTCCTCGCCAGTTCCAGAACCGTCTCCTGCCTTTGCTTTTTTATATCCATAATTATGCAAAAATAATACAATATTATGCATAGAAGTCAAGTACGCTTGAATGCATATCCAACTTTTGCTGAGGAAATTTTCTACTGAGCTACCCGATTGCAAAATTGTCTGGGTTTGATATATTCTGAAACACTTATGGTGGAAGGCTTTATAGCAATAACGGTCACTGTCCTTATTGTCGTTATTGTCTGGAACTCATTAAGTTCTAAAGCGACCAATCAGAAGTGGGAGCGGGCGGCCAGCCAACTTGGCCTCAAGTTTGAGGGTTCTGGATTCTTTTCTAGCCGTCGAATATCAGGCAGGTATAAAGGATTTAACGTTGCTGTAGATACTTTCCCATCAGACAAACGAACTTGGACTCGATTTCGGATTTCATACCCATCGCTCGGTATCGGCTTGAGGATCAAAAAACAGGGTTTCTTCAGCGGCTTTTGGAATTTTTTTAGAGATCAAGATATTGAAGTTGGTGATGCGGCGTTTGATGATGCCGTCGTCATTGAAGGAAGATCGCCCAACCAAGTCATCGCTTTTCTTACGCCAGCACGCAGATTAAGGATCAGAAACCTATTTATTTCGTATCCTGAAAGCGTGATAGAAGATTCGCAGATTACATGTCAGACAGATAGCTTGATAAAAAATGCGCACATAATCGTCTCAAGTGTCCGAAATATTACAGCTCTCGCATGGCATCTCACTGGTCTTCGAGAAGAGGATGCAGTAATCGAACGCTCCATGAAGGCTCGCGATGCGGGTCGAATCGAGGAGGCTCTGGAGGTTATCAGTGAGAAAAATGTCAGGACAGACCCAGTAACAACTCGTGCAGAACGTATAACCATAAAGATTCCCCCTGAGATAATTGTAAAAGAGGAATTTGTGTCAACTGAAAAGGACCGCATAAAGGGAGAGCTTCTTTACCTCACGGACAAGAAAGAGGAGGCGAAAAAGGTCTTTGAACACCTTCTGATAGATGCACCGGAAGACCCTGAGATCCGCAAATGGGTTGAAAAGGGCACAGATCAGCCTCAGACAACAACTCCTGCATCACAAGTTGCACTTGATGTTGCTTCAATCTGTCAAACTCTCTTTGATCCCAGGAAATTCAGTTCTGATGTAAATCAGACCTTCGAGACACAATATAAAGGCAAGGGAATAAATTGGAAAGGGAAATTACATTCTGTTGAAGCATGTTCATATGATCATGTTTTTGGCGGCATGGAAGGCACGAGAGCAACACTTGAGGTTGCAGAAGTACCGTCAGTTTTTTACGGCAAGACAAAGGTATTTGCCGTCCTTCAACTACCCAAGTCTGCGTTGGTTTCACTAAAGGAATCGATAGGCAAGGAATTTACTTTGAGCGGACAATTGTTAAAAGTGGATGGGATCATGTCTAACATTTATATCGCTGACTCGGCCCTTCAATAATTCTGCTTTGTTGTTCAGGTTTGAAATTCCCCCTGCGAAGATTAAACAGCCAGGTTATACTAAATCGCTGTTCTCTTGCAGGAACCTTTGAATCGCCCCCCTGAGCCTCTCATCATTTTCGAATTTGCCCGACTCGATCTCCTGCTTGAGCTGGCCAACTTTATCCTGCCTGATGTCAGGCACACTCGACAGTTTTGAGACAAGCCTTGCATGTGTTGAGAGCTCGACTTTGTCTGTCTTTGTCTCTTGCGGTTGTACACCCAGAGGAGGCTTGACACGTTTCTTGTTATCTACAGGGCCTGGTCCCTGTATCGGGCCGCCTGGTTCTATTACCATTTTTAACCCTCTTAATTTACTGGGCACCTGTTTCCAGCAGGTACCAAATTCCCCTGTCTCCTACCCTCATAATCGGCTCTCAACCGCTCCTACTTTAGTGAAGCTTAACACCATTTCCCTGCCTTTTCAAGAAAATGTCCAGGTCTGATGTTACCATTTTGAAATGTTAATAGTTGTTGCAATTTTGAAATGTTAATACTGAGAAAACAAGTAGTAGTTAGCCCCGTTTGTAGT
>SBBU01000331.1 GCA_005239585.1 Planctomycetaceae bacterium | reverse complement strand
TGAAATTGCAATTGTTTTTATTGTGACTATAATCCACGTGATGCTCGTCGAGCTGAAAGGCATTACCAAGTATTACAAGAACATCAAGGCTCTCGATGACATTAGTCTGGTTATACAAGAAGGTTCGACAGGGCTTTTAGGACCTAATGGTGCAGGCAAGAGCACGTTGATCAAAGTTCTCCTCGGACTAGTCAGGTTTCAATCTGGAAGCGGATCTGTCCTGGGTCTTGACATTGGGACTCAGGCGAGGTCTATACGGTCAAGGGTTGGATATTTTCCTGAGGATGATTGTTACATTGTAGGCATGACAGGGATAGAGGGTGTCAAGTATGCCGGGGAGCTTTGCGGAATGCCATCGTGTGAGGCGCTAAGACGAGCACATGAACTCATGGATTATGTGGGTGTAAACGAAGAACGGTACAGAGACATACAGGAATATTCATATGGGATGAAGCAAAAAGTGAAACTTGCCCAGTCGTTGATGCATGACCCAAAACTGTTGTTTCTGGATGAACCTACGAATGGTCTCGATCCGCAGACGAGAGACAGGACTCTCAGGATGATCAAAGTGTTGAGTGCTAAAAAGGGAATTAGCGTTGTGATATCCAGTCATAATCTGCATGAAGTTGAGCTGATATGCGACAATATCATCATAATAGGAAAGGGAAGGATCCTTGCCCACGACAGACTGGAGAAACTTCAAAAACCTGTTGAACCTAGTTATACAGTACGACTTCATGGGACATCAACCGAGTTTGCGAAAGAGCTGGCCATAAAAGGGTTGAGAGTCGAGACGATTTCTGATGACACTATAAAGGTTTTTGGAGATGATAGCATACCTAATCTAGTACTTGAAAGATCGGTAGCTTGTGGTTGTCAGGTAAGAGAGGTGACTCCAAGCAAAAATTCGCTTGAGGAGATATTCTTAAAGGCAGTTGAATAATGCCAATATTTGACAGAGGTTACAGACACTGGTCAGGAAGATTTCTTGGTCCACTCTACAGGTGGAGTGCTATAACAAAGACGGTTATAAAGATCGGATTTAGATCTGTTATCATAAAGAGATTTATCTGGCTTGCATGGATACCTGCCGGCTACTTTGCAATAATTTTTTTCTTAATTGGCAAGAGCACTCAAGAAGGTAACTTGGCGAATTTTGCTGTACTTGATCTCCTGCATCGCGTCATTGGGAACGAGGCTTTGGGTCTGGTAAATAGAAATACAGGCGAGGTGATATACTTTATTTGGGAAAGAGTGTTTCATGCACTCCATAACAGTCAGATGTGGGTGATAATCATACTTTCGGGAATTGTCGGCTCGCCCCTCATATCAAATGATATAAGAGGCAAATCCTTCCTGCTTTATTATTCGCGTCCTATAACGTTATTTGAGTATTTTGTAGGGAAATTTGTTGGAGTCCTCTTTTTCATTGCATTCGTAAGTCTCATTCCAAATCTTGTGATTTATATTATAAGCGTAGCCTTTTCACCATCGTTAAATGTCTTGGCTTATACTTATGATATCATTGGAAAGATTTTTCTTTCCTATCTGGCTGTGGGGATACCCATTACACTGATGGTGCTTTTTCTTTCTTCACTGACAAAAGAACCGCGTTATGCCGCATTTGCATGGTTTGCCATGTGCATTGGAGGTGAGATTGGGTTTAGAATCCTCTCAGCACAGGGCACAAACGACAGCTTTTTGATATCGTTTGCAGAGCTTGTCAGGGGCTTGCTGGCGTTTATCTATCGAGTCGGTCATCAGAATGTGAACTTGGTCTTGATGGCTACAGGTTTTTTATGCCTTTTTGCACTTGTTATAACCTTTAGAAAGATTACCGCTCCAATAAGACTATGAACCTGATTGAAGCTAATAATCTCACAAAATTATATGGACAGGTAAGAGGGATCAACGACATAACTCTTACCCTCCCTGAAGGTGTGTATGGACTTGTTGGTCCAAATGGCTCGGGCAAGTCTACATTTTTGAAGCTCATCACTGGGCAGATCAGGGCTACGATAGGGGAGATAAAGGTACTCGATCAGCACATCTGGAATAATTTTCCCATCTTTAGCAAAATCGGATTCTGTCCTGAACATGATGCTTATTATGATTTCATGAACGCGGTGGATTTTGTAACTCTGCTTACGCGCCTCCATGGACTAGGTCAACAAGAGTCTCATGATAGGGCAGTCGAAGCCCTCAAAAAAGTAGGTCTCAGCGAAGCGATGCACAGACCTATAAAGACATACTCCAAGGGCATGAGACAGAGGACAAAACTTGCCCAGTCGATAGCCCACGACCCTCAATTCCTTATTCTTGATGAGCCTCTTTCAGGCCTTGATCCAATTGGGAAGAGAGAAATGCTTGATCTGCTTATTGAGCTCGGGACAAGAGGAAAGTCCATGATTGTCTCAAGCCATGTACTTCATGAGATCGAACAGATGACAAGGAATTTCCTCCTCATATACCACGGGAGGATCATCGCAAGCGGAGATGTTCATAAGATAAGAGGTCTTATGAATGAGTTTCCACATAGAATAAGGCTGCGTTGTGACAACCCAAGACTGGTATCTCAAAAACTGATAGAGCATGTCACGCTCTCAGGAATAGAGATAGAAAAGGATACTATTACAATACTCACTCAAAGGCCTGCGGAGTTTTATGAGAAACTTCCCAAACTTGTCATTGAAAACAATCTGAAATTGCTCCAGATTAGCACTCAGGATGACAATCTCGAGGCCGTATTCAAATATCTAGTGGAGGCCGACTGATGCAAGCTATAGTAACCATTGCAAGACTGGAGTTGATTCAGATATTTGGCAGTAAAAGATATATTTTAATCATACTTTTCTCCCTTCTTCCCTGCCTCCTTTCAATCGCGATAAAAGGTGATTTTAAACTCTATGAAGAGAGCCCTTATGATCTCGGTGTCGTCTTCTTTCTCTATCTTACATACCCCCAGTTTATATGCCTTATGCTTGCGGTACTCTATGGGACATCACTTATCCAGCGGGAGATCGATCACAAGACAATAAATTATCTCTTTACTCGGCCGGTGAGTAAGCTGAGGGTTTATACAGGAAAGTATCTAGGCTCAGTGACAGGGCTCACATTACTTACAGGACTTTCGCTCATCCTCACGTGGCTGATATCTTTTCAGAGATGCAGTATCTCAGTCTTGTTTATCTTTTTCATATCTCTTTTTCTCTGTTATGCAGTATATGTTGCGCTCTTTTCAATAGTCGGAATATTGTTTCCCACCAGGGCGCTGGCGATTGGGATAATGTATGGATTTACAGTAGAACTCTTCTTTTCACTCATGCCTGCAAATATTAACAGGATAAGCGTGATATATTATTTGCGGAGTTTTATCTGGACAAGCGTATCAAAGGACCCGTCGGTTTCAGGTTTTATAAAGAATAATCAACTCGACATCATTATTGGAAATATCGGGCCCCTGCAATCGTTGTTTATAATTATGCTTATAAGCCTTTCACTTGTGGTTGTCGCATCGACGATACTTACGCTGAAAGAGCACAACGTGACAGAGAAGGTGTAGGGCTACTTGAAAAACTTTACGTTCCCGGTTGCAACCTGAAGGACTAGGGCAAAATTTGCGGTGGCGTATGTCTCGCCAAAGGCAGTGTCGTTTGGCTGCATTGTCTGTTCTGGATTTTGTGCCTTGAGCTGTTCTGCATTCCAAAGTTTCTCCAGACTCCCGTCTTCTTTTTGATTGCCAAGGAGCTTTTCATAGTTTGCAGCGATGAATTTTTTCCAGTCATCTTCTCCAAAATGATGATACGTGAAAGCGCATAGTGTTGTTTGTAGTGAAGGAACATGGTGAGTCTCTGTTTTGTCATAGTTTTTGCGAGCCAGATCAAAAGTTAGTTTGTACTGCTCATCGTTATGAATGCCGAGACATTCCAGTGCAAGCAGTGCGGATATGCTTCTGCCACGGCGCGGCTCGTTGGGAAAATTATTGTGCTTGTCATACTTCATGGTTCCTTCTACATTTGCTCCTTTGTACTTTGCACCGGCTTTTTCCACGATCATTGGATAATATGTCTTCATAAGGTCAAAGACTTCATCCTTCACTTCAAATCCCGCTGCTTTTGCCCTTGCAAGCGAAATCACACAGAGATTTGCAAGGGATGTTTGACCGCTTACAAACCAGATCACGTTGTTATTGCCGCCGCCGCTCCATGTGCTGTTGCCGATCTTTGTTCCTATACGGTCGGAGACATATTTAACAAGTTCTGGCACAAGTTTTCTCGATTGCTCGTCCTTTTCTTTTTCAAAGATGTGTGTGAAGAAAAGGAGCGAAAGGCAGGCAGAGTAGGCCGGTCCTCCCCCAGCCCCTATTCCCTTTAATTTGAATATATCATTCAGTTTTTTCTCGAGATAGCCTTGGATTAGCTTGATGCGTTCCCTGTAATCTCCTGAGGTTGGTGTCGAGCCGTTTGCAAGAAAGCCAAGTCCTGTAATTGCCGTGGTCATAACTTGGCTCACAGTTTTGTCTGTCGAGACGTATGCTAACGGCTTTTTGTTCATCTTCATTATCTCTGCAGGGATCTCCCCTTCTTCTGTTTGTTTGCCAGCGAGGAAGTCAAGGGCTTTTTTGACTGCCGCTGTGCATTTGGCACATTTCGCAGGACAATTCTGGTCGTGGCTTGGTTTATCCTGTGGACCGGAACCTGTAGCAAAAACAATAAGGACCAACCCAAAAAAAACAAGGCTTTTCATCGTTTTATCCCCTTGAAATTTATACGTAATTAAAGCAGTTTGCGCTGGAAGCTCAAGGCTGATTTGGGGAATAACGGTCGCTTTGGATCAAAGCAGTAGTTTCTTCGGTGCTACGTCAGCAAATTATACCTACGGGATTGGTGTGCTCCCAGTTGTGCTTGCGCCAGCCTGTTCACTATGACAGTGTGACATCCATGAAGCAAGACCCGTTGTAGTTAGTATCAACAACCCATAGAGAACAGTGCAGAGTTTAAGCATAGTAGTGAGCATTGTTATGAAG
The DNA here is from genome assembly GCA_005239585.1 of Planctomycetaceae bacterium. The sequence continues at coordinate 1,381 of SBBU01000331.1, read as the reverse complement.
AAAGCTCCACCACCTAGCATGAGAAGATGCGCAAGAGTTGCTATGGGCATTGCAAATAATAAGATCCTTGCCAATAGACTGATGGTTCCGCATATTCCTTCGACATTACCTGGCTTGAAGCTTACTATTCCCATGATTCCATATACAAGCACACCGAGTAATATCAGCATTTCAGGCCATACAATCTTCCAAAATTCTATCTCGATAAAAATCGTAATAAATGGTCTTCCTTCAATTGGTATTAGGAATAACGCTACTAGTATACAACCGCCAATACCACTGAGAAATCTTGGAATACTTGCCTGCTGAAAGCTCTTGCGGACATGATTTCCTGCGGCAATTGACACCAAACTTAAAAGTGCTAGCAGTGAAATGACAGGGCTGCTAACTGAAATCACTGTAGCACCTGTAGTAGAACTATGCTTTACCAGCGAGGTGAACATTGCAATAATGAAGACCCCAAAGGCACAAAAAAATAGTGCCATGCCCTGGCTCTTACCCTTCAGGACGCCTGAAATTACTATTGCAATGATACCCAGTGCAGGAGTAAGTAGTGTAGCAGGAGCCCTTTTTATATCTTCCCAGAACCAAGTAACTTGAGTCTGTCCCATAAATGAAACTACCACAGGTATCAAAAAACCAACAATGATCGCTATACCCCAAATTTTTGCCAATTTGCTTGTCCATTCATTAATTCCCTCTATGTTACCCTCCTAAAACTCTGATTAAAATATAACTTTTATATTATATTGTGCAAGAAAATGGCTTATTTTACCCGCATTCCCGGGTTTTGATGACCTTGACTATTTATCATGTGGTGTGAAAGTCATAATTTCAGTAAAAATACAAACTTTGTATCAAGCAAGATTTTGACTTTGCCCCCAAAAACTGTACAAGAAGAAATGTTAGTTTAAGATGGACCCGATGGGGGTGAAAGATGAGGAAACGATTCAAGGAAGAGCAGATAATCCAGATACTCAGAGAAGCAGAGGCATGCACAGATAGTCAGGAAATCTGCCGCAAGTATGGGATAGCAGAGCAAACCCTATACAGGTGGAGGAACAAGTACAACGGGATGCAGATAGACGAGGCACGGAGGCTAAAGCTTCTAGAGGTAGAAAATGGACAACTCAAGCGCCTGGTAGCCAAGCAAGCATTGGCGATAGAAGCGATGCAAGAGGTGCTTGAAAAAAAGGGAGGCAGTGAAGGAGAAACGGGAAATGATAAGGCAAATGATAGGACGAGGGCTTACGGAAAACATGGCATGCAAGATTTGTGGAATGGGGAGTTCATAGCCAATGCACTCAAGGATTGGCTTAAGGAACGAGGTACGAGAACGATATACATAGAGCCGGGACACCCGTGGGAAAATGGCTTTGCT
>SBBU01000233.1 GCA_005239585.1 Planctomycetaceae bacterium | reverse complement strand
TTTTTTTCAGGAAGCCATGAGAAAAGGCTTTTACGATCATTCGGGCGCAAGTGCCTCTTCCCGGCATTTTTCAGAGGGGTTTCTGCCGCCCCCGCAGCACCATATTTAACTCCGCATATACCAAGGGAAAAGAAAGGATTACCCTCTGGGGTTACCAACCACCATTTACCTTTTACCTTTTCTACTCTAAAGAACCCTGTTGCTTTTAGTCCTGAGCCCTTTATACCCCCATATTTATCCAGACCTTGCTTCTGTAAGTACTCGTCATGATTATATGCATTTAAAAGCTTTTGCTCCTCTTCAAGTTCCTTGGCCAACTGTGTATCATCTTTAATCTTACCTGCCCAGTCTTCATGTAAGTACTGACCATACTTGTCAACAAAGGGGCCATCGGGGATTTTTTGTTGCTTCTTTTCCTCTTGATCGGCAGATAAAGTAAATGCAAATAACAGCAAAGTTAAAACTATTTTTCCCATTTTTGCTCCGTCAAAATCTTTTTAAACCTTTATCTGCTTTCATCTATAACCGGGTTAATAGTAACATTTTCATAATGCAAAGGTGTGTTATTGAGCAGTTATACTAACAGTGTTGGAAGACAATCCCTGATTCCAGCTCTTTACATAATAGTAATATGTGGTTCCACTTGATAGGCCGCTATTAGTGAAACTCGATGTCGCTGTGTACCCCACATAGCTGAAATTTGTCCCATCTGTCGATCTGTAAACCATGAAACATGGGCTTGTCGCTGTATCTATTGTAAGTGTTACACTCCCTGCCCCATTTCCAGTCACCGATAAGACCGGCACTGGTGTCGCAAATGTTGCCTCTCCTGAATATGCACTTGCTCCATTCGAAGCGCTATTTATAAACCTCATTTTATATGTATAGCTGGATCCGGCTACCAATGATGGATGAATCGCAGCTGTCTGACTAGTACTCTTCAATACACTGAACACTGTCAGGATCGGATTCTTCATCTCTATGCATGCATTCGGATGGCTCGTAGGGTTTGGTACTGGTGTCCAGCTTAACCCTGCGGCAGATACCGAAACGATCGAACTTGCATTTAAGACTGGCACTATAGAGCTGGCTGTGGGTGCTGCACTTGCTATCCCAGAATAGCTCCCATTACCCCCACTATTATCTGTAAATCTCACTTTGTAACTATATGTTGTGCCTGACTGTGCTAAATCTACAAAGCTTCCTGTTCCTCCGCTTACACTCGCGATCTGCGCATATAGGCCTCCATCACTTCGCTCGATCAATGTGTTTACTCCGCTAGGTGGTAGCGGCGTCCACGATAAACTCACACTGTTTGTCTGCCCAGAGGTTGCCACTGCCGTTAAACTTGATGTTACTGCCGTTGTCGTCCCGCTCACTGTATTGGAATATTTCGTGTACCTGCTGTTTCCATCTGTGTACCTTATTTTGTAACTATACGTCAATCCCGGCACTGCCTTGCTGTCTGTCCAACTTGTCCCTGTTACCACCGCTATCTGACCGAAACTCCCTCCCGATACCATTCTTTCTATCGATACGCTGCCTGAGGGTATTGGACTCCATGATAATGCTATCGAGAAATTACTTATTGCTCCCCTAGTCAATGACGGTGCAGCCGTACTTACTGTAATACTCACTATATTTGATGATGTTCCAATTACGCTGCCTGCCGAGTCTTTTGAGCTCTGCACATAATACTTGTATGTATTTCCTGACAGAATGCTTGTATCACTTTCGCTGAAGCTTCTGGTGTTGACTGTTGTTCTTAACGTATATGCCCCTCCATTTACACTCCTGAAAACTCTCCAGTATGGTGATGATCCTCCTGTCCATGATAGGTTCACCCCTTCATATCCTGATATCTGACTACCTGATACTGTTGGTGCTTGTGTGTTAAAATTTACTACATTTATCAGTGTCGTTGCTGTTGCCGTCTGTCCTTTATCATCTGTTAATCTCAATGTTACCGTATACGTACCCGCTGTTGTATAAGTATGTGTTACAGTACCCGGGGTTGATGCTACCACATCATAATTGGTGTCCCCTTTGTAATCCAATTCATATTTTACAACTGTTACTTGTGTCTCTTTACTTTCGTATTGTATTGTCAGTGATTGTCCTGTTGCCACATATGAAGGCGCAGTTAACTTGGCTGCTGGTTTTGTGAAATCCACAAAGAAATATTCGTTCACCTTAACAATATCTGCTGATCTGATAAGACCATCCCCAGTAACATCACATACAGGATTGAAATTAAAAGCCCCTACGTCGACAAAAAAGACACCTGTAACAAGTACAACGTCTGAGCTCCTCATCAAACCATCGCCGTCAACGTCATACTTGAACGGTTTACTAACCCGAATCGATTTTGATAACGTATTGTTCGTTTCATCCGGCTCTGAAATAGAATTTCCGGAATCAACTGTTATCTGAATAGTGTAATTTCCATCTGCCAACGTCGATGGAATCGTCAATGAAACTGACTTGAACTCTGTTGCGCTGCCAGAGAGGCTGGTAACAGTTCGACTCCCTAGGACAATGCTTGGAACGGTGCCATTATAAATTGTGTATGTAATACTGAATGAGCCTATGTTACCGCTCGATTTATTTGAAATCGCCTCAAGCAATGTCAGTGTCTTCCCCTGTTCTACGATAGGCGGAAGCCACATATCACTTATAGTCAAATCAGCATTAGTAGCTGAAGATTCTACCGCTATCGTAACTGTTTTTTGATATGAAAAAGTCCCATCTGAGGCAGTAAATCTGATTCTATACTGACCTGTCTGCGCAGTTACAGGAACCGTCACAGAAAATGAATTGCCGGTCCATGTAATGCCTTGCAAACCATCGAGATTTTCCATAGTTATCGTTATACTGCCATCGTCCGGATCCGTGGCTGTCACTGGAAATGTTAACGTTTGGCCGGCAACAACAGACTTGTCTGCCAACGACACAAAAGTAGGAGGTGCTCCAAACGGATACTTGTTATAGAGAGCTGTTGCGTTTGGATTTCTTGCATAGGCAACGTTAAACTCCCACACTCGTAACGGAACCCGTCCCGTTCTTCCATCAACAGTACTCACTTCTATCAGAAATGTGCCGTTGCGGCTCTCATAAAAAATCTTACCAAATGGATTTTCTCTTAAAATTTGCCCCCAATCATCTACAACCCATCTATCTGCGTTAAGAAGAGGAGTATCGAAAGCGCCTGTAACATTCTCATGAAACCATACACCTTCAATAGCGGAGCTATTTGCAGGTTTATTTAACGGGATTTCGAATTTCACCCAATCCTTTTCTAAGAAGCCAGCGACCCAAGCGATTAGCTTTACATAGTTACCATTCGTATCTACAAAATAAAATTCTGTTCCCTGTTGACGTGCCTTTGCATTTAATGTGCCAGTCTTTATCCAAACTGACAAAGTTTGAATATTAGACAGGTCCCAAGTCCCATTTGACTTTTGGTACTTGAGCCAACTATCACCTACACCATCTGAAGCCGCAGGAACATTCCACAGCACTGAACCGGTTCCAGACTTGACCTGAGTAGTATCAAACGTAACAGGGCTTGTCCAACCTGACGTTCCCTCAGTTATCTCCTGGCCTCCCAAAACAAGTCCATCTATCCACAGAGAAAAACCAGTAGGACCTTGAGCCCCGATGTGAAGCCAAAATTGGTTTATTCTTGTCAAGTCTACCTGTGCTGTCGTATTACTAACTCGTGCATAGTAGGGTCCCTCTTTCAGTATAACCGGTCTATTAGGTAATGAAATCATTCCCTGAGAATCGGTTGTTCCTGTTATTTCAGCTGTTGCATCAAGAAAATCTCCTTCGTCTTTTTGATAGAGTTTTACGTTTGCACCAGCTATTGGCTGGCCATTTTCATCAAGCAATCTTAAATTATTATTCTGTGGCGTGTCATAAAGATATGTTCCAAACAAACCTCTTCTTTTATTGGCAGTTGAATTAAGGGCATACACATCTATGGATGCAAGTATAAGACTTCCTGTAACGCTTATGCTCTTGTGGCCTTCAATAGTTCCTCCTCCCATCATACCGCCATTAGTTGGATGATACGTCTTCCCATCAACCTGATTAACATTTCCCTCTATATTCATTGCATAATTATCCACTATTCCTAACTGGTGCATGAGTTCGTGAATCAAGCCCCAATCCCAATGAGCACTCCAATTTTTTGCATAAGTGTCACCGCTAAAGTACCATGCACCATCCATTGAAGGATCAGACGCAGGCACTGGCTGGCCTGTATTATATACCGTAATCTTTCCCACTCTCACATGTGCAGTTACTCCATTTGGCGCAAAGTCGTAAGTCGATTGCGAAAACACGAGATGAATTTGGCGAATGATCAGTTGGAAATAATCCTCTGCAGAACTCGATCCTAATCCATTATAGATCTGCTCAAGTGCGTTATAAAAATCACTCCTTACAACAAAGTGAAAGCTCCAAGCATCAGTCCAGTCTATCAGAATATTATTTTCTCTACATGATTCACTTAATAGTTTCGCAGAATCTACGTGACATGTAATGCTATGCTGACCATTTTGCCAAGGCCATTTGAAAACAGACATGATCTTCACTCCAGTAGCAAGTGAGGTTACAGATTCCGTTTTCTGTAGGACACCATCTACAAGCCATTCAACATTAAAAGCCTGAGCATTGGTTTTACCTTTATTTACAATGGATGCAGTGAAGGTAACCTCTTCACCAACCGAATAGGTTCTCTTCGAAGTTACATTTGGAACCATTGGATATCTGAGCGGGTATGTTGCCTCATCTCGTGGATAGACAGGAGAACGTTCAATTATAGTCACATCCAAATCGGGAGCGTTAAGATTAACAAGTCCTGATGTCATCCCACCCGGTATGAATGCAAGACCATCGATCCAGAAATTTCCATGTCCAAAAATTTCAATGTAATCAACGCTGAATAATGACATCTGTCCATATTGCTCACGTTTCCAATTCTCTCCTTGAAGAGGTACAGATATTTTCACCCAGTTACCGCTAGATCCGTTTGTGTACACACTAGATGTTCCCGTAAGTCTATATTCGTAAAAGCCACCTCCTCTATTTCCAAGTCTTATGATAGGATAATTTTGCCAGTTTGCGGTATCACTAACTGATATCCAAAACTCAAGTGATTGCGTACCGTGCAGATCCCAGTTTGCAGAACGTGTCTTGGGAAACACTACAAAAGGAAAACTGTTTGGACCGAGTGCAGAAGATACTTTTATAGAAGCTACACCTGCTTTTGCCTTGGAAGTATCGTCCGAAATACTTATTGTACTGGAATAATCGTTGGCACCGGATGTCCAGTACATAGAGTTATTTTCAGACATATCACTCGCATCAAGTAGAGGACCTGCGGCAAAACCAGTGCCTACATCTATTGTGTTGCGATATGCCAAACCTGACGTAAAGACTAAAAAACTAACTCCTAATACCAAGAGCATTCTATTCATAGTCTTGCAACTCCCAAAATAAGT
>SBBU01000311.1 GCA_005239585.1 Planctomycetaceae bacterium | reverse complement strand
CTTTATGCTTGCCGATGTAGAGTATCTTCTGGGAAATTATGCCAGAGCTTCAGAGATTTATCAGGTCTCTTACAAAAATTTCGGTTCAAATCCGCTAAAACTCTGGGGGTTGATAGGCAACACAAAGACGTTACACAAGCTTGGTGAATTAGTCAAGGCGCGTGTGGAACTTTCCAAGGCTGAAGAATTCATGACTAGGACTACCGAGCTTCAGGAACGCTATCCGGAGCTTCAAGGTTATTGGAAAAATGAAATCACATTATTAACCAAACTTTTAGGGGGGGAAAAACCATGATAGATCTAGATCTGTTTATATCAAAACTCGAAGCACAGAAAGAATCCTACAAGACCATGCTTAAAATTTCTCTTCGTCAGAAGGAATTCATAAATGCTAGGGATATAGAGTCGCTATATACTCTCACTGAGGAAAAGCGAAAACTAATGGACGATATTGATGCAATCGAGTCTGCTGTAGGGCCGATCAAGGCTAACTGGAGCAAGATTAAACAGGATCTAACCTCTGACCAAGTATTACGTGTAGAGGCTGTTGTAGACGAAGCCATCCAAGTCCTCAGGGAGATAATTGCAATAGAGGAAGAATGTAAGAAATTTATGGAGGAAAGGCGGCGAAGCGCTTATGCCACAATATCGAGCATAAGCGGTGCACGCAAGAGTTTGGGATCATACAAATCACAGGGTCAGCAGGGTGGTGTTATAGACACCGGAGGCTAAAACTAGTGCCGTATTTCGTAATTTCGTCCCACACCTTCGCGGAACAGTTAGCTCAGAAGTGTGGATACGGGTTATACCCGGCAAAGGTGCGGGACGAATGCCCTCGTGGCACGCCATTATGGGCACATGATAGCAAGATAGGATCATTGCGAAAAAGGGTTGCCACGGGGGTGTCCCTTGTGACCTCGAACATTTATGGTAAACGGGCTACCCTATGCTTTATTGCAACAGATATTCCGCATAGTTGCGGGGTCACAAGGGACTTGCGAAATACGGCACTATCAAGGTCAATCATTCATTGCTGCCTATCAAAATCCCAAATTGACCGCTGTTTATAAATGAAATACGATCCGAAAGACGTAGAGCTCATGGGCGTCCTCAAGGCGGAGATAGATAAACTTACTAACACTTATGAAAAGATAATAAAGATACGCGACGCTAAGGAAAGACAAGAGCTTCAGCTAGAAGTATTAGGCCAGCTTTCTATATTCCTAGCCCACGAGATCAGAAATCCATTGGGGGCTATTCTCCTATATGCTGATGTATTAAAAAAGAGTGTAGAAGGGGATAGAGAGAAAAGTGAGTTGACACAGAAAATTATAGACTGTGTTTCTAGGCTCAATGGTCTGATACAAAACATGCTTACTTTTGGAAAAGAACTAAAGTTAAACTCACATAGACAACCTGTTGCTAATATAATTGAAAACTGTCTGGGTCAGGTTGCGAGACAGATGGAAGATAAAAAGATATCAGTTAGAAAAGACCTTCAGGATCTAATTGTTAATTGCGACAGTTTTTGGATGGAGCGTGTATTTTTGAATATTATTTACAACGCCATGGAAGTTATGAATAGCGGCGGCGAGCTTTGTATCAGGGCATTTGCAGAGGAGAACAAAGGAGTAATAGCCTTTAGTGATACAGGCCCGGGTTTGAGTGAGGGTGACTTTCAAAATCTTTTCAATATTTTTTATACTACTAAGAAAAACGGATCAGGTATAGGGTTGGCAATTGTATCGCGTATAGTAAAGGCGCATGGAGGTATTATAACAGCGTATAATAACGAAAAGGGAGATCATGGTTACAAGGGGGCAACATTTAAGATAGAACTACCAGCATGAAACACAAGATTTTGGTTGTGGATGATGAATTCAGCATGCGAGACTCGCTTTCTATCTCCCTCAAAGGTTCAGGTTATGAAGTAGAAACATGTGGAACTGCTAAAGAGGGTATATCAAGGGCATCTTCTGATGCGTTCTCGGCGGCAATAATCGATTATAAGCTCCCTGACATGGATGGGCTAAAGCTTCTGCAAGAACTCAAGGACACATTGCCGGATATGCCTGTAATAATGATAACTGGTTATGGTTCAACAGAAACTATCCTAAGCGCAATGAGGCTCGGGGCATATTCCTTTATTGACAAGCCGGTTGCTTCTCAAAAATTGGAGACAGAATTAAGGAATGCAATTGAGGCGGCGACAAATCGTAGAGAGTTAGAGTATCTTAGGTCTAAGGATCATTCCGCACAAAATATCTATTGGGGTAAAAGTAAGAAGATGAAGGAACTCTATGATTTAATAAAAAAAATAGCGTCCTCTGAAAAGACTACCACATGCTTGGTTACCGGGGAAAATGGCTCTGGGAAGGAAATTGTTGTTAGAACAATACACATGCTAAGCTCGAGAAGAAACAACTCGTTTGTCGCAGTCAATTGCCCTGCGCTCTCTGCAGGACTACTTGAGAGTGAATTGTTCGGACATGAAAAGGGGGCATTCACAGGTGCTGCATCTGCACGTAAAGGAAGATTTGAATATGCTCATACTGGTACTTTGCTACTTGACGAAATTAGCGAGGTTGACCTTAATCTACAGGCAAAATTGCTCCGAGTACTTCAGGAAAGATCATTTGAAAAAGTCGGCAGCAGTGTGACGAGAAAAGTTGATGTGCTTGTCATTGCCACAACTAATAAAAATCTGGAAGAAGAGATTCGAAAAGGAAAGTTCAGAGAAGATCTTTACTACAGACTAAATGTTTTCCCGATTCATGTGCCAAGTCTTCGGGAACACAAAGAGGATATCACTGGCCTGATAAATACATTTTTAAATACTCAAAATAGGGTGAAATATGTATCAGATGATGCACTAGAGATGCTGCAAGGATATGACTGGCCAGGTAATATAAGAGAGCTCAAGAACATTATCGAAAGAGCAGTTAATCTGGCAAGTGGCGATAGGATAACTGCTAGTCTTATAAGTGATTGGTTAAACTCTCCTAAAAAAACTGAATTAAATTCTTTAGAACATCTTGTAGGTGTCCCATTATACGAGATCGAAAAAAAATTGATCGTGCAGAACCTAAAACACTTTAAAGGCAACAAAGAAAGAGCTGCTAGGGCCTTGGGGATCACCTCAAGGACATTAAGAAATAAGTTAAAAGAATATAACATTGCTCTAAACAATGATTAAAATGGAATTTTCTTCCATGAGTAAGAACAAATTTCCTGCTATTTTGTCATATTATTATTTTGATTATATACAAGTATTGGATTATCAGGTACTTATAAGTGCGCAGGGCTGGTTATTAGCTGGCACGTTCTTTGCTATTAAATTATCATGATTGAAAGACTTTTTTCTCAAGGCTCGCTCCCGATAATGGAAAAACTACTCTATTTTACTTCGATACGGCATAAAGCAATTGCATCTAATATTGCTAATGTGGAGACCCCGAATTACAAGACAATTGATGCACCAGAGGGCGAATTTAAAAAAGCTCTATTAGAGGCTGTTCAAAAACCGTTCTTTGACATGAGCGATACGAGTAATATCAAAGTACGTCCTAATGGGACATTAGAGGCAAGAATGATCGAAGCCAGTGATGCTGGGATTCTTAGACATAGCGGTAACAATGTGGATATTGACAAAGAAATGGTCAAGTTGGTAAAAAATTCAGGACTCCACAATACAATGGCGCAGTTGATGTCTCAGCAATTTACTCTCATGAAATCAGTAATAAGCGAGAGAATTTAGAGATAATATATGATAGGTAACGATGCTCTTGATATATCTGCCTCAGGATTGAGGGCCCAAAGGATTAGGATGGAGGTTGTCGCCAATAACCTTGCCAATATGGAGACAACGTCAGCATCAAGAATTAATGAAGGAGACTATACAAGGCACATACCTTACAAGAGAAAAAACGTGATATTTCAAGCTGGAAAAGGAAATGATCTGGGTGTTCTAGTTCCTCAGATTATTGAGGATAGTTCTGATTTCAGAAAGGAATTCAATCCTCAACATCGTCATGCTGTTTCTCAGAAAAGTGCTAATATTGAGGAACGCGGATACGTTTATTTTCCTAATATTAATCCAATTGTTGAAATGGTAGATATGCTTAACGCAAGTAGGGCATATGAGGCTAATGCAACAGCTATAGAAACATTAAAAGCGATGGGGTCTACTAGCTTAAGAATATTGGCTTAGGATTTGGATGAAATGAAAAAAGTTCAAGGTTTTTATAGAATGTTAAATGGTTGAAAATATAATACCCCTAGGCCCGCAGGAAATAGGTCCGCAGGAAGGAAAGAAGATAACCAAGACCCCCGGTCAGGAGCAGCCAGATCGCCCATTTAAAGAGATATTCGAAGAGACGTTCAAAAAGGTAAATGATCTTCATCGCGAGGCAGACATGAATCTGCAGAAGCTTTATACTGGTGAGGCAACTATAGATGAAGTTGTTGTAGCGTTCAGAAAAGCTGAGATCGCAACTCAGGTCATGCTCCAGATACGAAATCGGCTTATAGATGCCTATGATGAGCTAATG
>SBBU01000199.1 GCA_005239585.1 Planctomycetaceae bacterium | reverse complement strand
GGTAACGCCCATCCCATAGCGGTGTTGTTCCAATCATGGTAAAGTCTTTGTTTCGCTTTAAAGTCGAAGGCCTGCATCATCCAAGCGACTGCACAACCTGTGTCAATAACAATCACATCTCCCTCGTTCGCTTCTTTTGAAAGCGTCTTCACAAACACGTAAGGATTGACTTCTTTTTGCTCATAAAACTCTGCGGGGCATATTGGATATCTTTTCTTCCATCGAGCGATTTGCTCAATCCACTCTGAGAGCTCCTGCTTGGCAATACCAACAAGTCTTTGATTAATTGCTTGGAGAAAGCTTTTTGCATCAGCGTTGATAAGGAGGTCAACATCCAATCCAAATTTCTTGAACTTACCTAGTTCGTTAGGGTCAATATCAACAACTATCTTCTTTGCTTCTCTGGCGAAACTAGTTATAGGACTACCGGTCGCTTTCGTATCTAATCGAGAACCAATAGACAAAACAAGGTCAGCATTCTGAACGGTAAAGTTAGCATATCGAGTCCCATGGGTTCCAAAGGTTCCCACTAATAGCGGATGATTTGATGGTAGCAAATCCGCCATCCCCCAAGTAGGCGCAACAGGAAAGCCTATTTTATTAATGAATTCCATCGACTCATTATCAGCCTTGGCTAAACGAATTCCGCAGCCTAGAATTACGACAGGTCTTTTTGTTTTTTCAAAAAATTTAATACACATCTCAATGTTGTCATCCAGACTCTTCAGGTCTTTGCTTTGCGGTTCGGGTGTGAAAGACGCTAATTCATGCGGATTGATCTGCTTTCTTTGAACATCGTCCGGTATATCCACCAAAACAGGCCCTGATCTACCGGACTTTGCTAAATAACAAGCCTTTTCGAGCTCATATCGTATTTTCTGAGGATCCTTGATTCTTACGGCATATTTAGTGATCGGCTTGTACAGATTGATGGTATCTGTTTCTTGGAATCCAAATTGTCTAACGCCTATATCGCCTCCAATTCTGAACGAAGCGACTTGACCTGTAATGTAAATCACAGGAATAGAGTCATAATATGCGCAGCAGACACCGGTTATCATATTAGTAGCTCCAGGTCCACTTGTTGAAATCGCAGCTCCTAGGTTCCTTGTCACTCTTGAATAGGCATCTGCAGCCATAGCTCCAGCCTGTTCATGTTGAGGGCATACAAAGGTGATGCCTGGTGTACTTTCCACAGCATGAATCAAGTGGAGAGATGCACCGCCCGATATTGCAAACACGTGACGAATACCCTCCTTTGCAAGAAAACTTGCCACATAATCAGCAAGCTTCATATTTCGCGCCTCCATTCACATTAGTCTCGAAAGATTGTAATCCAATGTTGTCGAACATCACAGTACAACTTGATATCAAAAGACCATTTGTTCTTAAATAGTAGCACCCCAAGGCATCTCATTTTTACAGGTTACAAAAAGTATACCTTCACGGTAGCTAGCTGGCATCTCTTCAATATCATGCACAAGCTGCCAATTTGTTTTTTGAGAGAAAAGGTTAACTTTTAATCTTGCAAAATGCTCATAGATGAATGTAGCATTGGTTTTGTTTTCAACTTCAACTAGCGCATCAGTAGCTAACCAGTGCTCCCGATTCGTAGCCAACAGGATTTCTTTCTCGTGTCCCTCAACATCGAGCTTTATCAAGTCAGCCCAAGTGATAAGAGGCTCAATGTTCTCAACCTTTACAGGAAATCTTTCGAGATCACCGTAGGGATTCGATTTTGAACCCGCGAGATGACTTGACGTGGTATTGCCGAGCACCCTTATGAACTCCGCAACACCTGCCTCGCTAGAAACTGCAGCATTAAACTTTTCTACATCAAAGCAGTTATTAAGTGCCAGATTCCGCTGTAAGATTTCAAAGTGTTGGGGATCAGGTTCGTAGGCACGAACCTCATACCCACATTTTGACAATATGGTTGAATGTAGACCAAGATTAGCGCCTGCATCTAGGACACGTCGGTATCTTTTACGATTGATCCAGTAAAAGCTAAAGATAATGAGTTCATCAAGATCAAACAGGTTTAAGGAATCAATCGCTCCCATTCGATGGTACGGGAATATGAGGTCTCCGAACGGCTTGAATTTTCTAACCTGTGCAATCTGATCAGAAAACAATTCCTCCACTTCTCTACGAGCCACCTGTTTTAGCAAAGAGTGCAGTTTTGAATTTGGAGAATGGTGACTATTGAGTGAGGGAAGGGTTAAGAAAAGATCTTCGAGGATTGAAGTAGAACTCATGTTGTCCCCACATGTTTCACTAACCAATCATTACCATGTCTTCTGAGTTTGTACATGTTGGGTTCTTTGGCCAGCATTTTCGCCAATTCTTCTGTCTTCCACTTGTCAAATACAACGCTGAAATTGCGTCCACCTGTCAGCTCTCGCGGAGCGTTAACTATCCAATCGCAGCAATCCAAGACCTCATTCATTGAGGTGCATTCGTCACTTGCAAGTTTATCTATAGTACGCTGATAGTCCGCACCAGCTCGCGCGCCAGCCAGTAGTGTGGATTTGTGTATCTTTGTCTTTACCCAGCCAGGACCTACTGTGACAAACCGGGTGTCAGGGATTTCAGCATGCAAAAGTTCACACATCTTTATGAGAGCGATCTTAGAGACGGTATATGCTGAGTAATTGATAGGGGCACTGTTCGTTCCTCCTCCAGCAAAGAGCAAAACACATGGTCCGAGAGCGGAATTGGCGCACCTGGTTGGTAACAATTCATGAATGATCCTCATTTGGCACATAAAGTTTACTTTTACAGATTCTTCCCACTCCTCAAATTTACATTCAATAAAGGGGCCAATTGGATCTTGTATGCCAGGAGCCATGACAAGGACATCCCATTCTGGGCAGCGCGTCTGGAGGTTGGAGCAGGCCTCACGCATTGAAGCAGGACTTGAGAGATCACATTCGATGAGGTGAATCCCATGGTTTAGTAATTCGTTGATCGCATTGGATTTAGTCCGGTAAGTGCCGAATACATTCCAACCTCGGGCTAGCCACCTCTTGCTCATTGCAGTGCCAATATCGCTAGATGCTGAAATTATGATGGCAGAATGTTTCTCTTTTGTCATTGGGAATGTCTCCAGGGATAAGAAGATCTTCTACCCCGAACTGTCCAGATCTGGTGCTTGGTTACAATGGATTCAAGGTTTGCGAACATGCTCGAGTCTCCTTTTGAATGTCTCTACTTGAGGTCTGCCCATTCTGTCACCTGCGCCAGTCATCTGACATTTCCCCAAGAAGCTGGACTATACGAGATGTTAGTAGTAAGATGCCAAAAGATCAAGGAAGCGTGAGCTTGTCCAAAAAATCGGAAAGGGGAAACGTAGGCCTAGAGCGACTTTTAATCTGAGAAGGATTTTAAGGTTATGAACGACATAGATGAGCATC
>SBBU01000207.1 GCA_005239585.1 Planctomycetaceae bacterium | reverse complement strand
TTCCTTAGAAATCGTTTCATACCTCTCTCCCAAAAGATTTGTCTAATCTATCGGGCAGAGAGGCCCTTTTTATTCAATCCGATTTTTTGGACAAGCTCCCTTTTGCTTGACAGGCGTAGCCCTTTACATATAATCACTCGCGGTATCGCGTCATAAAATAGGCGATAATCATTGAGCAGGGTAGTGAGAGGACCCCCAGAAAAAGAATGAACAAGAGTACAGGTTCAGCAGAAATTCTTAAAAGTTCGGTTATCTGGGTCACGTCGTGAGGAAGCCCGGCAGCAAGACCGCTCTCTATAATTCGTGTTGCGTCTCTGTAGGTCTTGTTGGTGAGCATGAGGAATGCCTCGGTCATGCGGTTTATCAACATCCACCAGCCCCATAGCGCGTAAAGCGGGCGTTCAAATGTAAGCTCAAGTCTCGCACCAAGACAAACAGTAAAGCAGACAGCAGCCCCCACGACTTCGAGGATCATCCCTCCGGCCAGTGCGAGGGCAAACTTGCCATTTGTAAATGCAAAGAGCGGGTATACTAGGACACCTATGATGCAAAGGATGAGTAACCACTTGCGTTCGCGATTTAGATAGGCAAGACCAACTAGACCGGCCATGATTGCGATTGCAAGAATCATGACCTGATCCTGCCACAGCGTAACACCTCCGCCAGCAACGCTCACTGTTGGTATAGATGGCATCCCCATTAGCCATGCGAATAGTGAATGTCCAATCTCGTGCACCAGCGTCGTCAAAAAATTGAAAATATAGTTTGGGATATAGATGAGTTTAGCTATTTGGACAAGTGCAAGCCCTATGACAAGAGAGGCGTATGGATGCTTTATGAATCCGAGTTTATCATTCATAGCTTATGACTTTACATATTACATCTCAAAAAAACCACAGAGAATTGACATTTACTCCATATGTTGTTAAAAAAATCAGTCAATTGAGGATGGTTAATATGAAAATCTACGCTTCTATCATATTTGTGGCTTTGGTGGTTGTTATGGGTAGTTGCTCGATTAGTCCAAGCAGCAATCCTGAAAACAATCTACTGAAACAGGCAAAACAGACGATGCTGTTTCACACAGCGTCCTCTACAGATTCCCCACACAGGGCGGTGCTTCCTTTGCTTCAGGCAATTGCAGCTAAAACCAAGGGGCATGAAGCTATCCTTGCTTTCGGCGGTGATGCAACCCTGTTGATGAAGGATACTGTTGCTGCTGATATCAAGGCGGTCGGTCAGCCTACCGCTGGGGAACTGCTCAAAAAGGCAGTAGACCTAAAGATTCCCATATACATATGAGGAGGCTGAGCAAAGGCCCGTGGGGTCACGCAAGAGGATCTTGCGTCAAAAAAAGCTGAATTTATTACGCCTGAAAATTTTATTGACCTTGTGGCCAAGGCAGATAAAGTAGTAGGCCATTAGTTTTAGTTAATCCGAGCTTAAATCTTTCCCGGATAAGCTGATGAGGGTTATATCGCTTCTATTGGCACTAATCCTTACTCTATATGGATGTACACAAACACCGATATATTGTCCTACAGGAAGCGAGACTATTCCAGACTTTCAGATTACAGGTCTGGATGGCACTCAATTCACATTGACTCGTGAGAACAACCAGTTAGTGATCAAATTCAGGGGGGAGACTAGCAAACCAAAGGGTTTACTTGTCCATTTTTTCCAGCCGACCTGTCAAGCATGTCATGACGCAATGAAGGAGCTGGAGACTCTGCATGTTCAGTTCGCAAAACAAGGAATTCTTGTCGTGGGCATTGCCCACAGAGGGGAGACACAGGCTGCCGAGTCAATAGTTAAGAGGCTCAATGTCACATATACGGTTCTGGTCGGTACAGGATCGCACATTGCACTCAAGCTTGCAGGGGGCGATACAATTCGAATAGCCGATTCGCATGGCGCATTTAAATTCACACAAGCAGGATATGGCAAGGGAGACGAGAATGTCTGGAAGGAGAATATACAGAAATTGCTGGCTGGCCAGTCTACGCTTACTGACATTACCTCTCGCAAGGCCTTGAAGGTAGGAGAGACCTTTCCTGATGTAAAGCTTGATTCACTCTTGAAAGAGAAAGCAATGTCGCTTACGGTTGGGGATGGGAAACTTGTCTTTAGAAATGAGGCTGGTAAGGTTGTTAACCCAAAGGCCGCGATCGGTTTCTTTTCCCGGTACTGAGATTTCTCTATTGAGGAGATGGATCATCTCCAGAGATTTCATGAAAAATATTCCAAGAGCGGTCTATTGGTCTTTACAATCGCTGTGCAGCCTGATGTCAAGTCTGCACAGGAGCTTACCAAGACATTGGGCGTAACATATCCAGTCTTTAATGGAAACAAGTCTGACCTTGCTCAAAAATATGCCTTTGGTTGACCAGCCTACATCGTGGATGCTGGCGGCATCATCCGATACACACAGGTGGGGTTTGAGGCTGGCGACGAGAAAAAGTATGAGCAAGTCATTAAGGACCTCTTAAAGTAAAATATACTTACTTCACCTTTGTACATTGCTTTGTTTAGACGTTTAAAGAGAAAACATTTCACTTAAAATTGCCAGCACATGGAATTGGGTCTTTGAATCGATTCTCCCGAGCTTTCTAATCAATCGTGATTTATCCACAGTTCTAATTTGATCGAGTACAACTTGCCCTTCCTTTCCATGAAAGCGACAAGGGACTCTTGTTGGATACTCTCGACCCATAGTTGTCATTGGGGCAATAATGATTGTGCTAATATGCTCATTCATCTCATCTGGAGATACTACGAGACAAGGTCTGCTCTTTTTGATTTCGGAACCTATTGTTGGATCAAGATTGATTAGAAAGACATCAAAACGCTTTACTGCCAGTCCCACTCTCTCTTATCCCATTTTGATTTTAATCTTGTCCATTCATAAAGTTTCTTATCATCATTCTGTTCTGCCATTGCTTGAAATGCCTCTTCCCACCCTTGGCGTGGCCGCTTAACAGGGCTAATTACAATCTGGTTGTTTACAATTTTCAAATCCACTTCATCTTTGATTTTAACCTGCTCTAGAATTACTTTAGGGATGCGAATTCCCTTTGAATTTCCGATCCTTACTATACCTGCCTTCATATTTCATACGTAATTATAATGTAATTACTTTGCATTACAAACAATGCTGCATCATAAATCTGCGCATGTTTGGTGATTGGGAGGAAATCTAACAGCACTGCTAGATTTGTACCTGTGAGATGACCTACCAGACTAGCTTACCTTTGTAGGTAACTATCTGTGAGCCTTTTACAATCTCACCTATTATGTAGCTGTCGCAGTCATTTGCTACGAGGTGCTTACGAATCTTATTGACTGTGTTTGAAGCCGCAACAATCGTCATGCCGACGCCCATGTTAAATGTACGTAGCATGTCAGAATCAGGGACATTTCCCATATCACGAATCAGTTTGAAGATCGGGAGCATGCGGATCTTGCCAAGGTCGATGAGTGCGTCGACCCCTCTTGGCAGTATCCTGTTCAGATTTCCCTCGATTCCTCCGCCTGTAATGTGGGCAAGGCCATGGAGTTCGGGTAGATCAAACAAACCTTTGAAGGGCTTATAGTAGCATTTGTGCGGTCTTGAGATTGCGTCAAGAAATGGCTCGCCATTCACTTTCATCTTGAGTATCTCAGGTTTTTTATCCATCAGGGCTCGAACAAGCGAATAGCCATTTGTATGGAGACCATTTGAGGCCACAGCGAGGACCTTATCTCCCTCCTTGATTTTAGAGCCATCTATTATCTTGGATTTCTCAACCACACCTACGATGCTTGATGTTAAGATATAAATGCCGGGTTCCACAACACCCGGCTGTTCAGATGTTTCCCCTCCAACCAACACGCATCCCTGTTCTGTGCAGGCCTTTGCTATTGATTTCACAATCCTCACAACAACATCTTTTTCCAACTTGCCGCAGATAATTGCATCCTGAACTGCAAGAGGGATGGCGCCCATTACGGCAATGTCATTGACTAGGTGATTGATCATGTCATAGCAAATCGATTCGATTCTGCCATATTTGAACGCAAGTTTTTGCTTTGAACCCGGCTCTTCAGTTTTAAGGACAAGCACTGGTTGTTTGTATCCGGGAAAGGTCCCGTCGAAGAGCGAGGCAAATGCGCCGATTTTGTTGAGCACTCGCTTATTATTTGTCTCCAGGGCCTTGCCCATCTCTTGCTTTGCCGCATCGGCGGTGTTGATATCGACACCAGCTTTTTTGTATGAGAGACTCGGTAACTTTTTGCTCATGGACTAAAGCGCCAAAGTAATTCGTCAGTTCCGTTGCTTCCGCGATAGAGCCATATTGACCCGGGCTTTACCTCGCCTTTCAAGTAAGCGATGAGTGACTCGCCCATATACCGAGGCAAATTTTCCTGGTGTTTAATGACTTCTGCTATTGGTTTGAAGCAGGCCTTGATGACGTGTCCATCGGGATCGTTCGGTTGTAGCTCTCCTTCCCAGTTGTGGATTTCAAATAGTGTTATTATCGCTTGGTAAGTAGGACTGTTATATTGTACAAGACACACTAGTTCTCCAATTTTTTTTATGCGTATCCCTGTCTCTTCATGAACCTCTCTAGTAATAGCTTCAGAGATGAGCTCACCATCTTCTATACATCCTCCTGGCAGAGACCACCCACCAGATTTCTGGTAATTTTTTCCTTCCTGTTGGACCATTAGAATTTTGTCCGAGTTTCTGATTACAGCTACGACTGCAATATCAGTTTTGATTCGAGTTATTGATTCGCTCACTGCTAATCTTGATATGGCTGAGGTTTGTATCCCTGCTTGCGAAGTTCTGCTATATCCATGATCTGAGTGTGCCACTGCGTGGGATTTTCAAGATGTGGTCGCCAATTCTCAAAGTCATTTTCTGCAAATCGAAGCGCAGCCTCAAAATTGTGGCGGCCAAGGGAGGTTGTTTCCAAGACATAGAATGTCCCAAATCTTGACTTGATCGGTCCATTTGGATCGTGCCACCCGACAAATGCATGTCCCGGACGGAATACCAGTATTGGTTTGAGCCCAATTCCTTCCATCAGCGATGCAAATAAGACCGTTCCCTCAATGCAAAGACTGTTGGAAGTCTTGTATACATGCGCAGGAAGACGGACTTCTTGGAATAGACATCCCTTGTCTTTGTAGTGCATATAGCCGACATAAGAGACACCTCGCGATTTGAGAAAATCATACATTGCGCGAACCTGATCTTTGGCGGAGAATGCACTGATGCCTGCGCCCCCGAGAAATTCAACATCCTTAGGTAAGAGCGCCTTGGCATCTTTTATAAACTGCTCCACGAATGGCGAACGTGGTGTAACCCATGCTGCTGTAGCCTTGTCTGTAAGTATGAACTCACCTGTTTCATCCCGGTCTTGCCGGAAGTAGATTAATCGCGTTCTCGGCCATATAGTCACTGGTATGGTTCTTTCGAGGAGAATTATATCTCCATTGTCAGTCTTTTCCTTGACCACAATTTTTATTGGTCTTTCAATATCCTCTATAATTGAGTTGACATCAAAGTCTTTGCGTAGAGGCGGGGTTTGAAATATTCTCATATTAAACGGGGCCTCAGTTGTGCCCTCTTTTGTCTGGCGCCTTTTAGGTAGAAATACTTGATCAATTGAAGTGTAAGTAACGTCTATGACTTCTGCGCTAAATGCGATTACCTTGTCTTCCTCTGAACCGTTGATCAGGTGAAGATTTATAAATGTAGGGAACGGGCCATTGCGTTCACTCATAAGGTGGTACGTGCCGAGCGGCAGAAAATCTGGCTCTTTGAATGCAATGTAAATCCCCATTTTTTCTGCTTCCATCACACTTGCAAGCAGCTGGTTGACATCGCTTCTTTCAGCGCCTTTGGCGGTCTCTAATGCCGCATCAAGTGAGGAATGTGCCTTGCCAAAATCACCGAGATTTAGGTGCACCTTTGCCAGCCAATAATTCACCAACGTCTTGTTTTCATTGGTGTCAGGTGCATTTTCTTTGATCTTTGTCATGGCAGTATTAAGAAGCGTTAGCGCGTCTTTAAATTTTCTTTTATTGACCCTTGAAATAGACTGATAGATATAGCCTTCTGGTCTATCTGGGTGTTTTGACACGAATTCTCCAGCATCCATCTCCAGTGTCTTCCACTCTTTTCCTAAGAATTCAGCCAAGAGAACATTTCTGAAGGTTTCAAGGTCTGATATTAGCACTTTAAATATTGTTGTTGGTAGATTTACTAGTTCCTGTCCAAGTTCGCTGTAAGCGTTCAGCGCTGACTCTCGATTTCCAGACTTGTATTGATCCTTTGCCTGTTTCAATCTTGTTTTTATATCACTGGTTTTTTTCTCGCGATAGGTGGGCGCCTTCCAGTTAATCTGTGGGACTTGGATGTACTCGGCATAATCGTAGATTGGGCGCACTGAGTAATGCATGCCGCTAAGGACAGGTTCGAGATAGTGGATGACTCTCCTTACTGTTTTTTTTGTCCCGAGGTCAATGACAAGATATATTGCCTTTGTATTTGCTTTTGTATTTTTTTCCCATGGGTAGCGAAGAGCGCCAAAGATGCCAATATGCGCCTCAGACCTCCCAGTTGTTTGAGAAGGCTTGACAGATAGCAGTACAGCGAAATTCTTCGGTACTTCTGTACCTGTTGATGGGCCAGTTTGAGTCCAGCAGTCTCCAACATTGACCCTGTGTTTTGGTACCCATGTATCAAGCACATCATCTCGCCCTACAAAGTTAAAGAGTGATTCATCTCCTTCGACTCGGATGAGGTCAGTTCCTCTGGTTTTTAGTACGAATGATTTTCCATCGAGATCGTCGACGTTCAAGTAGCTTGTCTCGCACTTTTCATAACGGCGCTTGAACTGGGGCTCATTTTCTGAAATGAAATATTCCTGTGCATATTGTACAGAGCGATTAACACCATTACTCTTTACGTCCTCTATAGATTCGATTGAGCCAAGACCAAAAAAGCGCCTTACGATCTGCTTATCCCCGGGTTTATTCTGGATGGTTAAATCATATGGGATTGCCTGAGGAGGGGAATCCGCCGAGATCTCCAAAAGTGAACGGATGGTGAGAGTAGTTGATATGTTTTCATAGAATCGATTTTCTTTTAGCGAGTTTGAGGACTCGATTTCTATTGCTTTTACCCTTCCGCTGGAGGTTGAGATTTGAAACCAACCTTTACATCTCACAGTGTTTTTGGCTAACATTCCTTCTAGCGCACCAATTATATTTACTTCAAAGAGGGCAATCTGCGCCTCTACTCCTTTTAATACACACTTGACATCAATTGAGACTTTATCGATGCGCTCTCGTTCGAATCCTTCTATAGACCCCCTGAAGGGCATCCTCATTAGGTGTACTATAAGTGGCTGACTCAAACCCTTGATCTCCTTACCAATGTCAAAGGTCTGCCCGCCAAAGAAAGACTCGATAATACGTATAAGATTCCAGTGTTCCTCATATTCAGTGTGAAGCTCAGACTTGACCTGATCGAGCAAAAGCTCAGAGATGATGAAATTCGGTACAAGATTAGCCATTAAAATCTCTCTAGGTTGATCTATACTTTTAGCCTCGGCGCTGCTCACCGCATCACGAGTGGTTCCATCTTTGGATATCTGAGTGCTGGAGTAATCTATTAGCGCTCTATCTGGAGAAAGTCTGACAATCCTTGTTTTCCATAGAGTCGTTCTATCAAAAAATTGCACCTTAGATGTCTTGCCTTTCATCCCGTCTTTTTGTGTGTTTTCTTCACCGGTTGATTTCTCTGTGAATGTGAATGGTTCGCCTGCTGAGAGCGGTATAGGCAAAGAGATCTTTACCGGCTCCGTTACAGTTGTGTTAGGGGTGGGTTTCTCTAATAACTGACAGGCAAAAAGTATTATTAGAACGAGATTTACAGTTAAAAATCTTATTTTACTCATATAGCGTCCTCCAAATTAGACAGATTGAAAAGTGTGCGCCATTTTACTAATTCGCTGAACGGTTTTCAATGGTTATTTTGTAAGATCCGAGAACTTTATCAGATCTTATGCGTCTAATAGTATAGATGGCGATCGGTGTTATAAACGATAGAGTTATTGCAGTTAAACTCCTAGTTTTGTTACTGCTTTCAATTGCAGCATTTACCCTACAGGAACAACCAACCAAGGAGCAAATCGAGAAACTAATAAAAGAGCTCGATGATGATGATATAGATATCCGCAAGACCGCAACTACAAAATTGGTTGATCTTTGGGAGTATGATGATGTCAAGGTAAAGGTAGATGAGGCCAATAAAAAGGCGAAAGAATCACACAATCTTGAGGTTTCTGAACGCTCCCGATTTATCATTGAGCAAATCGAGTTTCGAAAATCACTTGGAAAAGAAGCGGTCAAGGCGCTGGGAAAAGAGGTCTTGGAGCAGCTTCGTATAGCAGAGGAGGGGCCCGCGCTTAGACTATTCCAAGACTGGATGAAAGATGAGGAAACAAGGAAACGATATGGACTCTCGGACCATAAATCACAAGGGGCCTTGGCAAAGGTTGTTCTTGAACGAATAAAAAGTCCACAATTTAGAAGTAATTTTATCGGCTTTATAGAGGGTAATTTTTTAAAAGGGTGTGTAGGCGCAATCTTACCACAGTTGTTAGAGTTCCCTGAAACAGAGTTACGAGCCCTTGATATATTAATAAGGTTGGGAGAGAAAGATTCCTTGGGGGATACTAGTCTGCTTTTAAAGGCAATCGCATCACGCTTAGAGGCCGCTAATCCTAGCGTTAAAAGTAAGGCGATTGATGCGCTGAGCATATTTGGCACTAAAGAGCATGCCGAAGAGATAGCCAAATGTATAAAGGATGAAAATAATCTTGTTAGACTCTGTTCATTAAAGGCATTAATCAATCTTGGAGCAAAGGAATATGCCAAAGAAGTGGTCCCATTGTTGCTTGATCCAGATAATGCAATCAGCAACTTGGCATTTGAGTATTTAGGCAAGTTAAAAGTGAAAGAGTACACGGCAGAGATCGCAAGATTTCTAAAAGATGATAGATCTCATTACAAAGCGGCGGCTGCTAGAGTATTGGGGAATGAAGGAGCAAAGGAGTATGCAAAGGAGATAGTAAAGCTTATAGGTGATCCAAGTACGTCAGTGAGGCTTGAGGTGCTACGAGCGCTAATCAACCTTGGTGCTAACGAGTATGGCAAAGAAGTGGTCCCCCTCTTGCTTGATTCGGACAATTCAATCAGCTCCCTAGCGTTTGAGTATATAGGCAGGCTAAAAGTTCAAGAGTACACAGCAGAGATCGCAAAGTACTTAAAAGATGAGAGGTTTAATTACAAGGCAGCAGCCGCGCGGGCGTTAGGAAATCTCGGGGCGAAGGAATTTGTCAAGGATATAGCAGCTCTTCTAAAGGATCCGAGTACCTCTATAAAGCTTGCGGCCTTGGAGGCGCTGGAAGCAATGGGAGCCAAGGAATGTTGCAGTGAAATTGCTGAGCTGCTAAAGGGCAGGCCTGAAGATATCACTACAGCCTGGGCGATTGATGCACTGGTGAAACTCAAGGCAAGAGAGTATGCAAAAGATATTGCAGTTCTCATGCACAAGGGTGATTCTTGGATGAAGGTTCGTGCACTAAGGGCGTTGGCTGAACTTGATGCAAAGGAGTATTGCAAGGAGATTGCAGGTTTCTTGAGTGGTGAAAAACCTGCGATCCAATCAGAAGCTGCAATTGCGCTGGCGAAACTAGGCGATAAAAGGTATGCTGGGGATATATTAAAACTTTTAAAGAGTGATAGGGCCTATCTGAGAAGTGATGCACTCCGTGCGCTAACAATTCTGGATGCTAAGGAATTCATTAAACAAGTAGCCGAACTATTGCAAGATGAGGACCCTGACGTCAAATGTCACGCCATGCTTGCGTTAGGCAAGTGGGATGCAAAAGATTACTCAAAACAAATTGCTGCGTTCCTGGACTCCCGCGCGCTCTCCTGGATAACCAAACAGGGCCGCCGCCTTGCGGTGGGCGAGATCGCAGAACAGGTGCTCAAGGATTGGGGAATGGACCCACAAAAAATGAAAAATGAGAAATGAAAATTTGTGTGATCGTATCCTGTAAAAGCGTGCTTGCTTCTAGTACTGAGGGTTAGAAGGGTTGACTTTGTTCTACAACTGTCTCAAAATTCACACTCATGAAATGGATAACGCGTGAGAGGGTTAAAGTAGATCGTGTTGCATGCCCATGGCTCATCAAGAAATTTGTAGATCCGGGTGCAGAATTTCTCTTTGTGCCGCGAGAGAAAGTAATGGAAGTTGCCAACCGCTATGGTGCGATCCCCTATGATGTCCCTGACGTTGAGCTCGGACACCGTGATGGGAAATGCAGCTTTGAAGCGATTGTTGAAAAGTACAAAATCAAAGACCCTGCGGTCCAGCTTCTGGCAAAAATTGTTCATGGAGCTGATGTATCTCGGGATCTTTATGGGGCAAAGGAGGCAGCAGGTTTAAATGCAGTCGCGGTAGGCTTTAGTTTGCTGGGTTTGAAGGATGACCATGAGATCCTAGCCAAACAGTTCATAGTATATGACGCCCTCTATGCCTATTGTCAGCGCAAGGTGGATGAGGATCTTGGCAAAGAAGGGCTTGCATGAAGAGTAGCTATTGGGTTATAACTGAAAGAGAGAGGCCTTCTTTGGAGAGCATGCCCCCATTGAATTGACCCACGTTGTTGCCATTAACTCTTAATATATAGCTCTTGTTTGCCTCTACACCCTCAAATCTGACCAAGGCTTTTTTCTGCCCCCATTCCTTGACTCCAGTCAGGCTAAAACTGATCCTTTCAGCTTCGACCGCCACATTCTCAATATTGCAGGCGTTAAAACCAACTCCGTGCCTGCGTGAGATGTTGACATATGCGTCACCGAGTCTATCGCACATCATTTCGACGGTTGCCATTGCGCTGCCCGTGCCCCAGTGTATGCCGGTCAATGCCCCGGGCGTATCGGGATACCCTGTGTGAGCCCAATTTTCCCACGGTGCTACCGCAAATGTTGATCGTGCTGCTGCGACTGCGCGCTGAAGATATTCTAGTTTTCCGCAGAGGTCGTATGCTTTCAAGAAAATCAGCGCGGCATAGCATTGTCTTGCGTCACTCCATTCTGTATCTGAATTTTGAGTAGTCATACCGCCGACAAGTTTGGGTCTGAAGCCGGGATGGTTCCAGACTTGCTGTGTAAGGGCGACATCGTCAGCAAGTCGAAGCGCTAGTTCCCGATAGAGCTCCTCACCTGTAACATCGTGCAGACGCATTGCTGCCATTGCCGCCTGCATTGTACACATGTTATTCTGAGGGAATTGGGCTGTAAAAGGGTCATAGAAATCAAACGGCTTGGGTGAGCAGGATTTATAGGCCTCAAAATCGAACCAGCGTCTGCGCGGAAAGACTTGGCTGACTACAAACTCCATGGCCTTTTTAGCAGCTTCCAGATATTTTTTATCTTTTGTAAACGAGAAGAATTCAGTCAGAAAGAGGGCCGAACCTGCGGTCTCTGCATTGAATGCACCAAGCTCATCACGCACCGATCCATCAAATCGAATCCAAGAGGGTATGCACCCGTTTTTGTGCTGGATTCGAAGGAGCGCCTTAGCGTAGGAACGAATCATGGGCATTACTTCATCTTTTCGGCCTGAGCAGTAATCATTTATCCATTGCAGCAGCCAAAAAGCCGTCCATGAGTTGCAGAAGGTATGGTAGCTGTCTTGAAAACCTGCGCCATCTGAAGACCACGTTTTGGTGTAGATATTATATATAGTCGACATGAAACCATCCTTGCGCGGCGCTTTGAGGGCGGTGTCGATATGGCGCTCTGCCTTGGACATAATCTCGCTATCGCCTGTCCGTTTCCCATAGGCGTACCACCCGTAGGAGGTACGCAGTGACTGGAACCACGAATCAAACTGAACTAGGACTGAAAAGGCTCCGGTCAATATCCCGCACTTGACTCCATCCAGCTCGAATTCGGCATACTGCTTCTTTGCGTATGTATGCCATGCCTCCTTTCGCCAGTCATCAAAGAGGCATAATTCTTTTTTCACCGCATTCCGCTGAAGGTCTGGTGAGCTCAAAAATTCTTTTTCGCCGAACTCTTTCCACAGAAATGAAGTTATAGTGCGAAACGCTTCATACTTTGGCGCCTCACCGGTCATGATCCAATAACTGTATCCAGGATTGGATAACCTCTTTCCATAATTTGTTCGAATAAAGCCGCTGTGGTATCGCGGCTCTGACGGAATGATTCCGTAACCAAACCACGCTCCTTCTGGCCCTGTGGCCTCTAGATCAAGGGCAGGGGGCATTGCCCAAATATCGGACCTTGTCATTCCTCTGAGATCTGGCACTATCGCTGCCCACACTGAATCCTGCTGGACAATAATAGCAGGCGACTTGAAGCACCAGTGTGCAACCACATCTTCTCTTGCATACTTGAGATTTTGACTCCAAAGGAGATCAAACGGTCCTTCGGGATCTTTTTCAGATCTTGCCTGAAGGGAAATAGATAACCTGTCCTCAATCGAGACTAGAGGCTGTTTTTTGTCTTTCTCGATGGCCTTGACTGTAACATGAAACATTCCGGGCATGTGTCCCGGGACAATGGTTCTTGTAACGTTCCATCTCTCTCCAGTAAACACTGTTCTAACAGAGTTTTTCTCAACAGATGTAGTGACTTGTGTGAACTTGACTGTAATTGACTCATCTGATCTGTGATCAGAAAGAATTACGTGATCCAGATTAATATGGGCGAAAGGGCGCCCCCATCCGCCTTTTTCTCTGTCAACAACCCTGATAAAAACCTGGCTGCCCGTTGCAGAACTTACATCAAGAATTTCACCTCTGAAGAATTCGCTGCCGTGTCCTGTAATTTTGAATATTTCCTTGCATGATCCGGCTTGGATCAGCGCGACATGGCAGGTCTCTGGATAGT
>SBBU01000072.1 GCA_005239585.1 Planctomycetaceae bacterium | reverse complement strand
CCTTTTTAGAGGGCTAATATACCAATTTGTGTAAACCATGTGCTCGGAATATTGTGTTAAGGATCTGCTCGGAATATACCATCCGGTATCGGGGCGGAGGGATTTGAACCCTCGACCCCCAGAACCCCATTCTGGTGCGCTAATCCAGGCTGCGCTACGCCCCGCACTTTGGACGACTATGGCAGTAAAGTCTAGTGTTCACTATGTGCTTTCTCTAAACCCTATAGCTGAACCACTACTCGGCCAAAGTGCGGGGCTACGACCCCCGCACCTTGGCCAATTCTAGCATTAGCGGCTACTGTTGCAACTTTGTGTTATTTCGATTTTTGTAAAAATTTGCAGCACGTGTTTACTGCTTTTTTAGCACCCGAGATATGCTGAATCCCTTCAACCTGCCATGTCTCTAGTCCGATGACATATTTGCCTCGTTTGAGTGCAAAGGCGATCTCTGAGAGTGTGCCGAGACTCTTGCCGATAGCTATAAAACAATCAGCGGTGTTTGCTATCACTGCGTTGCGGGCATCACCTATTCCTGTTGCAATTGCATAATCGATGTGTTTGTTCGCCTCATCTGGGTTTGCGACAGGGAGAATTCCTATTACTGTTCCTCCCGCCTCTTTTGCTCCTCGAGCTGACTCGGCCATGACCCCGCCCAGTCCGCCATTTAACAGTACAAGTTTCTTTTTAGCGATAAGATTGCCCACGGAATATGCCAACTCTCTTTCCTGTTTAGAAGGTTCACTTGCGCCAATGACGGCAACAATTTTCCTTCTCATACAGATTGCCCTTGTTTTGGCTCTTCTCTTGCCCGAATAATCTTATAAACTATAAAGGAGATCATGATTGCTAGGAGAAAGATCAGTATATAGGTCTCATATTTTGAGATGTGTTCTGCTGTGGATTTGTAGGCAGTCCCAAGTTGCCAACCTATAAATCCTAGTATAAAGGCACGAATAATTGTCCCAAGAAAAGTAAATAATAGATATTTGCCGAGGTTTAGACGAATCAGGCCGCAAAACGCGCTTATTGCCACACTTGGCACAAGTGGTATAGTGCGCACTGTGAAAAGAATAAGCTCATTTGCCTTGAATGCGGTGAATTTCTTTTCTGCTTTCTCAACGTCTTCCCATGAGAGACCAAGAAATTTGCCCCATCGCTGGCATATTGGCTTACCGCCCCAATATGACAGACCATAGACAAAGAGTGAACCAATAGTTACTCCAATTGAGGCTGGTATTGCTATTACTAAAAAAAGCCTAGAGCAACTTTCAAAAGTCAAGAGAGCATCTTTCATCAGGACAAACCCTGCTCCCATTACTACCAGCGCAGATGGAATAGGAGCTATAACTTCCTCAAGGACAGACGCTATAAAGACCCCAAATGCCCCATAAGGGATTAAAATCCTTTCAATTGTGTCAATAATGCCTTCTATCATATATTATTGGATCGACTGCCGGATACTTGGTTCTGAATCCTTTGGATATGCTATCTTCCGAATTTTAACCTTTCTGCAAGGATCTCTGGCAGACCTGCCTGTTTTATTTTAGATGATGCCTTGGCTATGTTGTATTTTATCCTCTTTAGTCTTACGGTACCTTCATCTGAGTCATATACTGCACATACCGAGTCTGGATTGTCGTCCCTTGGCTGCCCTATGGCGCCGACGTTTATAAGTATACGGTCGGCGGAACTTACCTTTACTTCATTAGCTTGGGAGTAGGTAACTGTGCGTCGCTTGAAAAATACAACAGGGATATGCGAATGACCTATGAATGCAAGCGGTGTCTTTTGGTTGTCAAACGATAGGTGTGCATCATAACTTGTCTGTATGTAATCAAAGTTTTCAGGATAATAGAGTGTAGCATGTGTGACAGTAAAATTGTCAACAAATTCAACAAGATTGAGATTCCTTAGGTAATTAATCTCTTCTGCGGCGAGATTCTTTTGTGTCCAGAAGACAGATTCTTTTGCATATACGTTGAAGAATTCCGGGCTAAGCAACCCAGCGATAGCTTGGTCGTGATTCCCAGCTACAACTACTGCGTCTAGTGATCTGACTTTCTTTAGGCATTCACTGGGGTTTGCACCATATCCAACAATGTCGCCAACAGAGATGTATTTCTGCACACCTTGTTTGTCCATTTCTTCAAGGACGGCATCGAGTGCCTCTAGATTGCCGTGAATGTCTCCAAGTATTCCAAACTTCACTTTATCTCCCTTCTTTCAAAGAGAAGGCAGGCGACGTAAAGTATAAAACCGCAGTATATTATGCAGTACAGTAAAGTCAATAGCAAGTATTGAAAACTCACCAGCCCTCCTTCGCCGAAAAGTGTTTGCAGATTAAAGTATCCAAGATTTGGTATGATGTAATAAAACATCTTACCAAGAAGTACAAGGGCGGCGTTGGATGTAGATTCGATGCTTCCAAGTATGTGGCTTGATATATTACTGACAAGATATATAACCGCAAGGGCAGATGCAGATAGAACAGTTGGTAAAAATGCAGATAATGCGGCTGCAATTGCAGATAATACAGCAAGTTGGCAGCAACATAGCAAAAACCCTTGAATTGTAAAGAGTAATCCCCAGTTGAGGAATATCTTCCATAAGTACTGGAACATTGACCCATGCCGTGGAATTTCATAATAGTCTAGTCTTGGTAGTCCGCTAGATGTCCACAGTGTTAGAAAGAAGACAAGAGATAGTAAGACGATGCCTATAACTGTTGCAAGAAATATCCCGAAGAATTTGCCTAGAAGAAATGATCCACGTCTGATTGGCTTGGTAAGAATCACCATTGCAGTCCTATCTTCAAGTTCCTGCGTTATTATCTGTCCACTGAATACAACAATCACTATAAATCCCCATAGTGCCATGGTAGCGATACCCATTTCTCTTACCATGTTAAGCTCTTTGGCAAATCCAAAGAGGGTAAAATGTTGTGAGAAAAAGATTAGTATTCCAAAGAGGAGTACAGTTATGATATAGACAGGCTTTCGTATAATGTCTTTATATGTCGAACTTACTATACTGAACAGGGCTCGCACGTTGTAATACTTACTGATTTAATGTTTAGTTTTCAAGAAATCCCGCGCCAGTGCTGGATACTTTTTTCATAAAATAAGAACGGGCTGGCTCGCAACTCATCAGTAATAATAATTGACACCAAAGGTACAGGATAAAATTGACGATTAATATCATAATGGAGAGAAGACTTGGGATGGGGCTAGATGCTTTAATAGGTGTTGCCTCAAACTCGCAGGATGTAACTCATGTAGATATCGATTTGATAAGGCCAAGTCCTTTTCAACCTAGAAAGGATTTTAATGCTGAAGAGATCAAATCGCTGGCCGACTCGATAAGACATAATTCCATGCTTCAGCCTATTATATTGAGGCGAAGCAATGGACATTACGAGATTATTGCAGGCGAAAGACGCATGCGAGCCGCCAAACTGGCAGGTATACTCAAAGTCCCAGCCATAATAAGAAATGTTGATGATAATTCACTGCTAAAACTGGCTCTAGTCGAGAATATACAGAGAAAAGACCTGAACCCTCTTGAAAAGGCAGAGGCCTTTAAGCGTCTTTCTGAGGAGTTTAGTCTCTCACATGAGCAAATAGCCGGTGAGCTTTCGCTTGATCGTTCGACTGTTACAAACTTTTTGCGCCTGCTTTCACTCTCAGAAGAGATAAAGAACGGCATCAGGTCTGGATATATCTCTGCAGGACATGCGCGCGCTCTTTTGTCGCTTGATGGCCCAGAGAACCAGTTGAATCTATACAAGGAAATAAAATCAAAGAAACTTTCTGTCAGGAAAGTTGAGAAGAAAGTCAGAGCTGACAAGGATTATATGACACGAAGCATCGAATCAAGACTAGAGGAATCCTTGGGAACTAAGGTAGAGATTCACAATCGAAAGGGCAAAGGGCAAATAGTGATAGATTTTTATTCGGTAGAGCAGTTAAACGGGCTTTACGAGAAACTGCTTAAT
>SBBU01000120.1 GCA_005239585.1 Planctomycetaceae bacterium | reverse complement strand
TCAGAGTTGAAAAGTATGAGGTTAGTTTGGGTAAAACAGTGTGGAAAGAGTTTACATATCATAATTGGTTGCTATTCGAATTTTGGGGGACAAATATATCTAAACAAAGGGGAGTAGTTTTAGGGATACCGATCAGGGTTAAACGTAACTTCGAACTGGAGGATTGGGATAATCCTTATGGTCAAAGTAAGACAAAGGGCTGTAAAGATGAAAAGAATCAAGAGATTGACAAGTCAATCGAGATGGATACAGGCTTTAGAATTATATCAATTTCTTGGGGAAAAGAGCGCAATGTTATCAGGTGTGACCCAGACAAAAGCAAGCATAATGATATAGAACGTGAAGTAACTAGCACCCCAAAATTCGTCATAGTAACATATATGGACACAAATGGGTCCAAGGAGGAGGCTATATTTGATCCACGAAAGGATCCAAAAAAGGATTGCCCTGAACATACTCGGAGATAGTTTATGAAAATATATATATTTCTTTTTTCAGCAGTCT
Source organism: Planctomycetaceae bacterium (assembly GCA_005239585.1). The sequence continues at coordinate 4,637 of SBBU01000120.1, read as the reverse complement.
TAATAGGGTGTATGGGAAATGTCAAGGACCAGCCTAACTTTAAGGGTATGGATCCAAACATGGCATCTTCATCGTATGGCAATAATAACGACTCTCTACAGGATCCTAAACAGGATAACAAGCAGGAAAATAAGCAGGATGATGATGCCTGGCAAAAACGGCTCGAAGATGCAAAGAAAGACCTGATGTCAAAAGGGGAGCAGGATAAAGATCAAGCTGACTCTCACTATGATCTTTCTGAAAGGTACTTTAAAGAAGGTAAACTGGATCTTGCTGAGACAGAGTGCGACAAGGCGCTCAATTTAAACCCGCGACATGCCGGTGCAATGGCCCTCAAACAGCAAATCCTATTCATGACAAATAGGGTCAAGATCAATATTCCTAAAGATGTAGTTGAAAAAGAGAGGACAAAGCGGGGGCAGATTTATCTGGAGATTAGCAATGCCCTTGAAGATGGTTATAGAAAATACAATCTGGGAGACTATGACAACGCAGAGAAACAATTCAATCTTGTAATACTTTATACACGCCAGTTTCCGGATGATATTGAGGTCCAGATCTTAAACAAAAAGGCGTGGCAGATGATGTATGCAGTAAAAGATGCAAAGAGACAGAAGGAGATTGACCAGAGACTTTTGATCAGACGCCGCTTAGAGGAGCAAAAACGCCGAGAGGAGCTTGAGATGATGCTAGAGGAGCAGAAATCGATAAAGGTTCTTCTCGAAAAGGCAAGACTCCATTTTGAAAAGCTTGACTATGATAATACTATCAAGATGTGTGAGAAAATCCTTGAGATAAATCCGGGCCTCGTCCGCGTTAGGGAGCTTCAAGACATAACTGAGAAATTTCGCTTTGAAAATAAAGAGACAGAGCTCCTGGAACTTTTTGTTGAAGAGTGGAAGAAAAATTTCCGTGACATTGAGCGCATGCTTGTAATTTATGATGAAAATCAGATTATCTTTTTCCCCTCAAAAGAGGAGTGGGAAAAGATATCCAAGAGAGAAGCCCCTGTAATAAAACCTGTTGAACGAGTTGATTTTAAGAGTAAGGAGGTATTGGCAGCCCTTAGGACGCTTAGAATCGATGTGGATTTTCAAGGAATACCGCTTCAGGAGGTGCTAAAGCAGCTTCAGATCACGACTAATCTTAACTTTGCAATTGACAAGGGTGTGGACAAGAGTACTCCTATTACCGCAAAAGGTACACGAACCTCAGTTGATAAATTTTTAGAGATTGCGTTAGGCATAACGGCACCTCCAGGACTAGATTACTATGTAGAGGATGGAATAATCTTTATAGCAACCCCTGCTACAGTTTTGAAACGCAAGCTGGAAGACCGCATTTACCCGATAGAAGACCTGATTTATATACCACCCAATTTTCCCGGCAATATATTCGATCCATTTAGCTTTAATTTCGCCCCCCCTAACAGGCCAGCAGCGCAGGGAATAGATGAAAACAAACTTGTAGAATGGATATTGAGATTTATAGATCCTACAGCTAATACTGATCCCAAGTCCATAAGGGCTCAGAACAGACTGCTTTTTGTCAGAAATACACGTGAAATGCATCAGAAAATAGAGCAATTTCTCAAGGATTTTGCAGAAGTTATGCAGGTCCTTGTATCAGTAGAAGCTAGGTTTGTGGCAATTGAGCATTCATATGTAAAGCGATTCGGTATAGAGCTTGCCAATTTGGATGGCGCCCCGCTAAATCCGTGGTCAAGGATACCTGCTGGACATCAGATACATACAGTAGATGAGATTCCTGTGGGTGTTGCAGGCCATGGCGGCTTGAGACTTCATAGAGACTGGGGCCTCGCTGCTGTGAATGCATTGCAGGTCGCCGCTTTCCAGAGCGCTGCTGGTCCTGATGCTGAGAACAGACTAGAATACACTCTCGTCGATGACGTGATCGTTAACGCAATCATACGCATGGTATCGAAGAATAAAAAGGGCTATATTGTAACAGCCCCCAGGTTGACGCTTTATAATGACCAAGAATCGAATCAGTTCATAGGCAGAACTACGCCATTTAACAGTCCAAACTTTGTGCTCGGAATGCAGCCCGGGCCGGGGACGTTTGGAAGTGGTGTCTCCTTCAATGTTCATCCTGTTGTAAGTGCGGATAGGAAATATGTAAGAATCAATATGTCTCTGTCGATGTCAAGAACAAGCGCCAGAACAGTAGATTTTCAATTGCCGCCGCCTCCTCCTCCCCCTCCTAATCCATTCTTTCCCGGTCCGCCGCCGACACCTCCTCCTTCTCAAGCTATACGGTTTGATTTGCCCAGTAGTGAATTCGTGACGCTTCGCACCACGGCCATAGTTCCTGACCAAGGTACACTAATCGTGGGGGGATTTAGTGTAATAATTGATGTCGATGCAGAGAGCTCGATCCCAATATGGAGGGCAGTGCCAATCCTTGGTATAGTAGGAACTGATCAGCTGGATGGAAAAGAAAGGCACAGACTAATTGTGATAATCAAGGCGAAGATTATTGTTCCTTCTGACGAAGAAAAGAAAAAGTTCGGCAAGAACTAAGCCCCTATTTCGCAGGTCCATTACATATTTGCATCTGTTAAAAATTGTACGCAGAAACAGTATAAAAGGGGTCGAAATCTACCATAGATTTTAGGCTTTCAATTCTAGTCCGCATTGATACAATATCATCCGTTTTTTTTAAAGGAGATTTTTATGGTAAGTCAAGATCAGGAACTCTCGAGACTGTTGAGGGAAATCGGTTTGCATGAGCGCAAACGCCAGACGGCCGAACACTCAGTGGCCAAGGCCAATATCCGGGAGTGCGAGGAAATTGTGGAAATAGGCAGGCGGCTCGCATATATAAGGGATAAAAAACTTTATCGAGGCAAGTGGAAGAAATGGGCGTCTGCCAATCTTCCTTTTGACTACTCAATGGCAGCGGACTATATGAGGGTGGCGTCAAAAGTCGGAACGTTCCGACTTTTCTTCCCTCTTGGTAAGAGCAAAGTTTACGAGCTGCTCGAGGTCCCGGAAGAAAAACTAAAAGGGCTCACACCCAATTCAGTCATAAAAGGCAAAACACTCCGTGCTATGAGCTGCCGGGAGGTGTGCCGGGTATTCTCGAAAAAACCGCCTAAACCGCGCACCTACGCCCACGACTATATCAAGTACCTGGCCACTATAAAGAAAAACAACCCGCGGCTTTGGGGCGAGATCTATGATGACATTGCCGCACTACTCTATGACGGTCAGATGGAGACCCAGAGTTCCACAGGCAAGCTTCACGGCAAGACGCGTGAAGAGCGCGGGCTGGAGGTACTGAAGATCATGAGGGAAGCCCATGATGTGATCGACGACGTGGATGACGTCCCGGGAAAGCTGCCGAAAGAGATAAAGCGGGAGGCCATGAAGCTTGCCCAGATGATCTGGCGCGAGGTGAACCGCCTCCCCGCCTATGCCGTGCTCCCAAAAAAATCGTCAAAGAAAAACCCCGGAGCGTGAGCAACTACTTGACGTAGCTTTAACCACGCTTCCGCAGTTGCCCCGCACCTATGTGGTGTACCAATGTTATATATTATTGTTTGCTCTACTACTCCACATAGGTGCGGGGCACTGCCCCCTCTAAAAAGGCCTTGAGAGAAATTATGCAGAACAGTCTTGGGATGTCGCTTGACATTTACATAGCAGCGGGTTAATCAACTTCGGTGATTTCCGGGTCTCGCATGTCGTGGCCTACCCTTATCTGCGTCTTTCCATTTGTATTTTCAATCGTGATGTCCCACGACTGCATCGTTTCAGCTCCGATAAGCATTTCCCTTCGCAGATCTGGGGATATATAAGTACGGGTTAGAATCATCTTTTCCCCGATCGTAATAATAATTATTGTCTGACCTGTTATGTTTACGCCTCCTGTTCTCCCTGCTGTTGGAAGCTGCCGAGGGCTTTCAAAACGGAATGCCGCGCCTCCCTGTGGCAAACAATCTTCTCGCAAGATAGTATAAAATGAGCCAGTGTCAAACACCGCCTTGACATTTGCCTCTTTCTCATCGTGCGTTGTGATAGTTACATCTAGAATCGGTTTTGTCATGCTGTTATTATATGATCAGCTAAATGCAGGGTCAACATAGCTATTTACCTTGGAGAGTTTTCATCGAAACATGAATGCCTGGGGCGTTAATGATCGCTTAATCCCAAATTACCGGAAGTTTATATATCGCACCGTCGTTGAAATATCTATGACCACTTCCAGCGCCACCCCAGACGATTAGATCCTCATTTGCCAACAAGGATGTGTGAATCCATCTCCCTTCAAGAGGACTCTGCTTCATCTTTTTCCAGCTCCCTTTCACCACGTCATAGATCGCTCCATCGTTGAAATATTTACCATTGGCATACCCACTCCAGATAATTAGCTTTTCGCCTGCTGAAACAGATGTGGCCTGGTTTCTCCCCTCAAGCGGACTCTCCTTCATCTTCTCCCAGCTTCCCTTCAATGCATCAAACTTCTCCCACTTGCCTGTACTAAGATCTTCTATAATGCTTCCAAGCCTTTGCTCCACGGGAGTAGAATAAATCTTGTGTCTGGAGGTATTGAGTTTTACGGTTGCAAGATGTATAAGCGAAACTCGAACGAATCGAACCCCGAAAGAGAAG
>SBBU01000345.1 GCA_005239585.1 Planctomycetaceae bacterium | reverse complement strand
TTGCCTCAGATTCTCCCAAAAGGAGCAGAGAAAATGCTGTCTTGTTATGATTTAGCGGTTCATCGAGGTCTGTCCATTTTCTACACAGTTCGCCGTCTGGTGTCCCTGGTATCGGTGAAAAGTCAGAGAGCATCAGTCGGATCCCGACGCTCTGCGCAAAGTACATCGAGTCCTCCACGTTTTGTTGAATCCCCTGTGGGTGCCCTAAGATGATGTAAGCAGTTACGTTATTAAGGTCTGCGCCGGCTATGTACAGATTTTCGACCGCGCGGGCCAGTTCATCTGAATAGACCTTGCCACACGTCTTTCGCTGCCATTCGAATGCACTGCTCTCGAAACCGAGGTAAAAGGTTTTAAAGCCAGCTTGAACCATAAGCTCTACCAGCTCTTTTGTGATAAATCTTGCATTCAGTGCATTCGGAGTATGAAAATTTACCTCGATTTGTCTCTTCATAACTTGTTGTAAGAATGGAATAAGAATTTTGTTAGGCTGAAAGAGCAGGGCATCGTCGTAGAATGCAACGTTACGAACACCGAGTTTACACAGAAGATCAAGTTCTCGAACAGAATGTTCCAGCGGACGAGCGACAAACTTGGGATAAACTTGAGGGACAGAGCAGTAAGTGCATCGAAATGGGCAGCCGTCAGCAAGTTTTAGGACGCCTACTTGCAGTTTGCCATACGCATCCCACAACGGGAGTCCATGCATGTCAGGTAATAGCCTTAAAAACTGCCAGAGCGGTTCGAGGTTCAAGCCATCTACCACGAGATCAGCGCCCAAAGTTTGTGCGTGTCTGTGACAAATCGTGGCATAAACCCCTCCAAGAATTATCTTGGTTTGTGGTGAAAAGGTTCTAATGTCCTGGATCACCTCACGTAGACCGGGATACCAGTAGGTCATAGATGTTTGAACAAGCGCGAAATCAAAGGGTCCTTCCTGTGCCAGAAAGTCTTGAAAGAGATTGCGGTTTAGACCGAAGCGTCGATAGTGGCGAGGAATCTTCCTAAGTGGCTCTGGTTTGGATACTATCTGTGAGTAAAATTGTCCGCGACCCCATTCATCGTGATCTAAACCGGAATTATTCAGATAATCAAAAAAATAAAGATCTGCCTTGCCACGCAAATATCCCGCGACACGAAGAAGCCCATAGGGTTTCAGCCAATAGTCATAGGCTGAGAAATCGTAGATCGGCGGATTTACAAGCAGGATTTTTGGGGTCACTCTACAAAGGTTATCGGAAATTTTTCCAAAAGCAAGTGGTATTGGCTCTTGTAGATCTTTTCGTATGATGGTATCCTCTTCAGTATAAATGAAAAGGTCATTCCTGTTTGGTTATACTCAATGGTTTCTGTTAGCAACGGTTGTTACTTTGCATTCAGGTGAATCTTATAAGGCTTATCAGCAAAAACACTCCTCTGGCTGGATCATGGCTACCGCATATAAGATTCCCTCTGAGACTACAAATCAGGAGAGCGGATATTTTTCAATCATAGAGGGACACAACGGCCGCATTTATATAGGGACAGCAAAATACGGAGAAAATGGTTACCTTGTGGAATTTGACCCTAAGAAGCAGGCGTTTCGTACAGTAGTTGACGTTCAAAATTTAATTGATTCTAAAGCAAAAGGTTTTGCAGCTCAGGCCAAGATCCATACACGAAACAATGTAGGCGAGAGCGGAAAGATATACTGCGGTAGCAAACAGGGTTATACCCAGCAGGGAGAAAAGTTGACTGATTATCCTGGCGGGTATGTTATTACATATGATCCAAAGACTGATAAAGCGGAGCACTATGGGATCGCTGTTAAGCACCATGGGATTATAAGCGTGACACCTGATGAAGGCCGAGGTATCGCTTACATCTCAACCTGCGATGATGGCAGACCAGATGAATCGAGCCACTTTATGATTCTTGATCTGAAGACCAAGAAATACCGCGATCTAGGCGACATGAAGCACAGCTATGCTTTTATTGTGATCGACTACAAGGGGCGTGCCTATCATCCAACGCCCGAAGGGAAAATTGCGAGATTTGATCCTACAAAGGAGAAGCTTGAAATATTGCCATTTACCATAGACGGCAAACCGCCCGCTCCCGATTCGCTCCTCTCTGCGAACCATCCGCTTAACTGGGATATCTCTCATGATCGAAAGACGCTATACAATATCCCCATGAGCGAAAATATGCTCTATGCATTTGATCTTACTGCGGAAGGCGGGGCGATTCCCGGCCGCAGGATAGGAAGGCTTTTGAAAGATGGTGGCACAGATTGCAGGGCGATGTGTGTTGGACCAAAGGGCACTCTCTGGGCCGCAGTCAAGGGAGACTCCAGGGTTCACCTGTTAAGTTACACGACTAGTGGGGAGATACGTGACCATGGCACAATAGGAATCGGCAATCCAGATTTCACGCCGTTTAAAGATAAAGAGGGCAAGGCTTTACCATGGCATCACTGCGTGGCCAAGACCTCAGACGGTGTTCTTTTCCCCACGGTTCCGATGGGTATATGCCAGGCTCGGGGCGGTGCCGTTTACGTAACAACGATTTCTCCCTTTGTGCTTCTTGAAATTTCACCCGATACGCTAAAGCTCAAGTAACGGAGGGTTTGAACAAATCAAAAGATTCGATGTTCTTATATGGCTACTCTCTTTTTCAATATCATGCGGACATCCTGAATTTGCACCCCCGAGGTCTCATGAAAATTCTTATCAAGTTTCGAAGATTCTATCAGCTTGGAAGCAATCAGATGAATTTAGATTCATCGTAATGGGTGATAATCGTGATGGGGATGCGATTTTCAAGAAGATCCTGGAGGAAACCAACTATATGGATCCACCACCTCTGTTTGTCGTGGACAATGGTGATCTTGTTCCCGCTGGTCTTGATTCCCAATATCAAAACTTTCTGTCGATGATAAGCCACTGCCGCAGTTCTTTCCTAACGGTACCTGGAAACCATGATTACGATAACGGTGGTGCGTCCCTCTATCGGAAATACTTTGGTGATCCGTATTACTATTTTGACTTGGGCCCATGGCGCTTCATTATGCTGGATAATGCATCTGGTGCGATTGACGATAAACAGCTTAATTGGCTAGAGGAACTGCTGGCAGCAGGGCGCAAGAGTTTTCTTTTCATGCACATGCCGCCCAAGATGAAGGACTGGTGGCATGGGTTTACTGACAAGGAGGACGCATTTGTAAAACTCGTGGGTCAGAAGAACGTGCAGGCGGTTTTTTGTGGGCATATCCATGCCTATGGGGAGAGAGAACACATGGGCGCACGTTACATCGTAAGCGGCGGGGCTGGCGCTCCGCTTCATTCATTTTTTCAAGGTGCCAAACCGATCCATCATTATCTTGTTGTTACCGTCAAGCGCTCAGGCGAGTGGAGCTATGTAGTCAAGCAGGTCGAACAATCGGCTGTCAAGAACATAGCAGCCATTGTGACGGTCTACCATCATAACTCGCATGCCGACGTGCTGGTGAGCAGGCTCCTCCAGACAGATACGCTTGACGACAAGGGGAATAAATTCAAGCTCAAGCTAGCATCCCTCTATACGGATCAAGTTCTCAAGGACCGGCCTGATCTTAGCAAAAAGTTCGCCGAGAAATATGGGTTTCGCCTCTGCGGATCTATTGAGGAAGCTCTCACTTTAGGGACAGGAAAACTTGCCGTGGATGGTGTGCTGCTTCTCTGCGAAGGAGGAGACTATGCCGTCTCCAAGATCGGGCAGTTTCAATATCCCAAGCGCAAGTTCTTCGACAAGATTGTGGAGATATTTACAAAGAGTGGCAGGGTTGTCCCCATCTTTCATGATAAAGGACTTGCTGATACATGGGATGATGCGAAACACATTTATGACATGGCCGGCAAAATGAAGATTCCACTCATGGCAGGATCGTGTCTCCCCGTTCTATGGAGGTATCCAGAGATAGATCCACAGCGCGGGTGCGAAATCGCTGAGGTAGTGGCTATCTCATATCACACACTTGATGGATACGGATTCCACGCGCTTGAGATGCTCCAGTCGATCGTTGAGCGAAGGAAAGGGGGCGAGAGAGGTATCAAGGCGGTTCGATGCATCGAGGGCAAGGCAGTCTGGGAGGGGGGTGAGAAGGGGGTCTATGATAAAAAGATGCTTGCATCGGCGCTTCGCAGACAAAGATGGTCCTCTAACCCCGACGTGGATCTTGAAAAGAACGTCGCCAGCCCTGTTCTCTTTCAAATCGAGTACGTTGATGGTCTCAAGGCATCCATCTTGACGCTGAATCATGCGGCGCGCGAGTGGGCGATCGCGTGGAGATACAAATCGGGTAAGGTCGAGTCGACGCTTTTCTGGACACAAGAGGCGCGGCCATTTATGCACTTTACTTATCAGATGCAAGGGATCGAGGATATGATCTGCATGGGCAAGCCTGCTTGGCCTGTAGAGCGTACGCTTCTCACAAGCGGTGTACTTGAAGCTATTTTGACTTCAAAAGCAAGTGGCGGAAAGTGGATTGAGACCCCGCATCTTGCTGTAAGCTATCAGACCAATTGGAACTGGAAGCAGCCGCCTCCACCTCCACCAGATAGGCCTATCGATGGACAATAGATTACAATTCAAGTTGTTGTTTTAATTTTTCCAAGGCTTTGCCCCAGTAACTTCTTAGTTGACGGTTGTATTACTAATTTGTCCGGGTACTAGTCATTTGGAAAAAAAACGCTCTTTGCGCCAGTCTCACCAAAGTCCAGAACCTCATCAATAGAGCTAATCTTTATCCATAATGACGAGGCGTTTACAACTGACTTGGCGTAGCCGTAAATAGGGACCCTGT